>NZ_NASN01000028.1:0-29203 GCF_002142015.1 Gilliamella sp. A7 | reverse complement strand
TAGTTAAATTGATGATCGAATTATAAATATGACAGAATCTTTTTCTAACGACAAATATAACCAGCAGTTACAAAATAAAATAACCAATTTAAAAACATTATTATCTGATTTTTCATTACCCGATTTACAGGTTTTCTCTTCACCAATTAGTCATTATCGTATGCGAGCTGAATTTAGAATTTGGCACAACGGTGAGGAGCTTTATCATATTATGTATGATAAAAAAACTAAAAAAAGAGTAAGAATTGATAGTTTCCCAATTGCATCGCAATTAATTAATCGTGCCATGCAAACAATTTTACCGTTACTTCAATATAACGATAAGTTGCGCCATCAACTTTTTCAGATTGATTATTTTTCTACGTTGAGTGGCCAGTTATTAATAACACTCTTATATCATAAAAAGTTAGATGACCAATGGATAATAGAAGCTGAGCGTTTAAAACAACAATTAGCAGAGCAGGGTATTATTGCCAATTTGGTTGGTCGAGCTAGTAATCAAAAAATTGCTGTAAATGTTGATTATGTCGATGAGACTTTACCTATATTTGATAAGAACTTTAGTTATCGACAAGTGGAAAACAGTTTTACCCAACCTAATGCTGCTATCAACATTAAAATGTTGGAGTGGGCAATATCGGTTACTAAAGATTCTAAAGGTGATCTTCTCGAATTTTATTGTGGCAACGGTAATTTTTCGATTGCATTAGCACAAAACTTTAAGAAGGTGTTGGCAACTGAGATCGCTAAAGCATCGGTTTATTCTGCGCAACATAATATAAAAGTAAATAATATTGATAACTTGATTATTGCCAGATTATCGGCCGAAGAATTTACCAGTGCAATTAAAAAAGAACGACAATTTAATCGATTGCAGGGCATTAATTTAGATGATTATCAATGTCAAACCGTATTAGTCGATCCACCGCGAGCAGGATTAGATGATAATACGCTTGATATTCTTCAAAGTTATCAAAGAATTATATATATTTCTTGTAACCCTAATACGTTGAAAAATAATTTAGAACAACTAACTAAAACGCATCATATTGAACATTTTGCTATGTTCGATCAATTTCCTTATACCGATCATATTGAAACCGGTATTGTTCTTCGTAAAAACTAACATCAACCATATTCAATTACGGTTAGATTTGCTAAAATGAAATTTGTTTTATAGTGAATTAGCCGTAATCCATGAATAAATTTACGTCAGTAAGTATTAAAGGCAAAAAAAACCCTAGATCAACTAGGGCTGCATTAAATTGCAAGGAATGGATGAAAGGAAATAAAACAATGAAACAATACTGTCTAGCCTCATGAATCATTGTGGCGATACTATAACAAATTTAAACCGACTGATTAATGACGATGAAATTACAAAATAGTCATTAGACTGTCATGATGCCATTCCCCTTTTTCATATATCCTATTACTGCATTATGCAATTTCGATAACCTGATAGAACATTAAGGAATATTCAATATGAAATTGTTAGTTGTTGAAGATGAACAAAAAACAGGCGAATATCTACGTCAAGGATTAGTTGAGTCAGGATTTATTGTTGATCTCACAGATAATGGCTTAGATGGCTATCATCGCGCAATGACTGAAGATTATGATTTAATAATTCTTGATGTCATGCTTCCCGATATTGTTGGTTGGAAGATAGTGCAGTCTTTACGTGAAGCAGGTAAAGATACGCAAATTATTCTTTTGACGGCAATGGGAAGTGTAGAAGATAAAGTTAAAGGGCTTAATTTAGGCGCTGATGATTATTTAGTTAAACCATTTTCTTTTGCCGAACTATTAGCAAGAGTAAAATCATTATTAAGACGAAATGTGCCGCAAGTTAATAATTATCAATTAAGTATTGCTGATCTAGTTATGGACTTACCTAAGCGAACCGTAACCAGAGGAGATAAAAGAATTGATTTAACCAATAAAGAGTTTTTATTACTGGAGTATTTTTTACGTTATCCTGGTGAGGTGTTACCTAGATCATTAATCGCGTCCCAAGTATGGGATATGAATTTTGACAGTGATACCAATGTTATTGATGTAGCAATTAGGCGATTGCGGAACAAGATTGATGCTGATTTTGAACCGAAATTAATTCATACAGTCCGAGGAATGGGATATAAATTAGATGTATTGGATGAAGAAGACTAACATCATATCATTTCGTATACCGCTTATAGTATGCCTGCTGACCTGCGGGCTACTTTATTGTTTTAGCTATCTTATTGAACACACTTTTGAAAAAATTTCGATTCAACAAAATGTTACAGAATTGAATTCTGTTATCACCTCAATTGAACGCGAACTTACTTATTATTCACCCGATGAAAATCGAGATGAATTCTTTCAAAATCTTTTACTTATTTTAACTGGTCATCATCATTTGTTTGTTTATATTATTGATGATTCAGGAAAAATTGTCTATCGTACTCGAGGTCCCAATTTATCTATTGCTTTATCACAAGAAGATTTTGATCGATTAATCACCGAAAATAGTACAGCCGTTTGGAACATTGACAAATCATCTTATCGCCTTGGTGCTTCAAGAGTATTGCTAGATGAAGGTCGCCAATATACGACGATAGTTGCAGTAGCGCGTGATTTACAACTTGAATTTATTAAGCGATTGAGAAATGGCCTAGGTTTACTTATCGTTATTGCTTGTGTTTTAGCTTTAATAGGATCTTTAATTTCAATATATTATACGCAAAAGCCAATCAATCGTTTAATCAAAAAGATTGAGGGCATAAATATGAAAAGTTTAAATTATCGTATTTCAACTAAATCAGTGCCGGTGAAATATGTTAGTTTGGTTAAAGCTTTTAATAATATGCTTCATCGAATGGAAGATGTTTTTGAGCGCCAACGCAATTTTACTGCTGATATTGCTCATGAAATGCGTACGCCAATTACTAATTTAACCACACAAACCCAAATAGTATTAAATAATGCGCGATCAACTGATGAATATCGAGAAATTTTGTATTCTAATTTAGAAGAGTATGAAAAAATGTCTCAAATGATTTCTGATATGCTGTTTTTAGCTCAAGCAGATAATCATCAATTGGTTCCAAACCTTGTCGATATTGATCTGCACTCAATGATTAGTTTAATGTGTGAGTATTTTGAACCTCTAGCCGATGAAAAAAATATAACTTTTGAAATAGAAGGTAGTTGTTCTCATATTGAAGGGGATAAAATGATGTTAGCGCGAGCGATAAGTAATATATTATCTAATGCTATTCGATATACTCCTGAAAATCAGACAATTAAAGTCAGCTTGAGTCAAGTGAATCAAAAACGAATCCAAATTATTATTGCTAACACAGGTAAAAAGATTGAAAGTCGCCATTTACCACATCTTTTTGATCGTTTCTATCGAGTTGATGAATCACGGCACCGTAATGGCAAAGATAGCTCGGGAACAGGGATTGGTTTAGCAATCGTTAAATCTATTATCGACACGCATAAAGGTCATATTCATGTCGAATCTGATGATTTATCAACTCGATTTATTATCAAACTTCCTACCGTTATTTAACGTCAAAATCACTTATTAGTAGATTAGCTGCAGCATATGCGGCTTTTTCTCGTAATTCAGCAGGTACTTGTTGATTATCAACTATCTCATTGAGAACTGTCATTACTGTACCTAAAGCATCATCAATATAACCTAAATCATTACTACCAATTTGTGCATATTTTTCCCGAATTAGCTCACTGTATTTGTTCATTTTACTATCCTATCGATTCAAAAAATTTAAGTATGATTTAAATAAATGTTATTAACTTTTGATAAACTTGATTAGCATTTATGGATTGCATCGTTTTATCTGTAGAAATGATGCTATGCTGATTTTTACCATATCCGCCAATAAGTTTCGGATCAGTATTACCAAATAAAGTAATATTAGGTCTATCTAATGCTGCTGTTAAGTGGCTTAGTCCTGTATCGACTGATACTACAGCTTTGGCACCGGCAATAACCGTTGCAATTTCATTGAGGGGTAATTTAGGTAATACTTCAACGTGTTTGAATCCTTGAGCTAAACGTAAGGCGCGTTCTTGTTCATGTGGTGCTCCCCATGGAAGTTTAATTTTTAGGCCAGTAGGCTCAATTAACTCGATTAAATTACGCCATGCTGATTCTGTCCAATGTTTTTCATCCCTAGTAGTTGCATGTAGGAAAATCAAATATTTTTGGTTATCAGGCGGTAATGATGTTAAAAAATGATCAGCAATAGCATAGTCACCAATCGAATCTGGTTGTGGGTAGTTAAGACTTTTAGCAAATAACATACGGACACGTTCAATGGCATGCATTTGTTTAGGGACATGATGTTTTACATCATAAAACCAGCTAGCAATTGGTTCTTTTATGCTTTGGCGATCCAAACCATGTTTAATACCTTTCGCTTTACGAGTGATTAAAAACGCACTTTTAATTAGCCCTTGAGCATCAATAATACAATCATACTGTTTACGCTGTAAGTGTTCTATAAATTGATGGCGCTCTTGGCGAATGGGCTTAGCGAACCAGTTTTTTCGCCAACGCCTGATTGCAACCGGAATTATGTCATTTACTGCAAAATGCCAATTGGGAATTTGACAAAAATTTTCTTCAACAACCCAATCAAACGTTATATTAGGTAGGCTATTAGCAGCATCAGTTAAAGCAGGTAAAGTATGCAATACATCACCCATAGATGAAGTTTTAACAATTAATACGCGCATAATTAACAGCTCTTTTCACAGCGAACGATTAGATTCATTAATGTTTCAAATACTAAATCTGGTTTTATATCAATAAGGCTTTGATGATACCCTTGTTCTGCATCACCTTTACGAACGCGATGATAGCCAGTGATTAAACGGATTACTTCGGCTTTATTGGATAGTGGCGGAGTAAAATCAGGACTACTTGGCCCATAGAGTGCGACTAAAGGTTTATCCAGAGCTGCTGCTACGTGCATTAGTCCTGAGTCGTTGGTGACGATAGCTTTACACGCAGCAATCAGATTTATTGCTTGTCCTAGTGCCGTTTGTCCAGCAAGGTTAATACATTGTTCTCCATGATTCATTTTAGCAATGATTTGTTCGCCAACTATTTTATCTTTTGTTGAACCGAAAATAATAATTTTAGCATGTTGTTTAACTATCTTATCGGCTAATGCTGCGTAATGATAATCTGGCCAGCGTTTGGCTGGGCCAAATTCGGCTCCTGGGCAAAAACCAATTAATGGCTCATCATTATTAATATTAAATGTAGATAATGTTTGTTCAACTTCATCGATTAAAACACTAAGTTTTGGCCATAAAATTGGCTGAGGAATATCTTTTGCTGAGTGGATATTCTTTTTAGGATAGGCGAGAGCGACATAGCGTTCTACCATTAATGGAAAGGCTTGTTTATCTAGAACTCGTAAATCATTTAATAAGCCATAACGCATCTCACCTTTCCAACCAGTACGTTTAGCAATTTTAGCAAAAAAAGGAATGAGTGCCGATTTAAATGAGTTAGGTAAGATGATAGCTTGATTGTATTGATTATTGCGTAATTCCTTTCCTAACTGATAGCGTTTGCTTAAAGCAAACTCACCATGGCTAATAGGCATAGCGATTGATTGATTTACTTCTGGCATTTTGTCTAATAAAGCTCGGCACCAAGCTGGTGCCATCACATCAATTTCTATAGTTGGATCTAACTGTTTTAATGTGCGATATAAGCTTTGTGACATCATCATGTCACCAACCCATGAAGGACCAATAATCAACGTTTTCATTGAGGTTCCTTTATTGTTGGTTTAACCATTGCATATATTCAGTTGTTCCTTGAGACACTGTTTTGAACTCAATAGGACAACCTGTTTTTCTGAATTTAGTCAGATCAGCTTGAGTAAAGCTTTGATAACGTCCTTTTAAGTGTTCAGGGAATGGAATATAATCGATTTCTCCTTTTTGATGGAAGTTTAATACAGCATCAGCAACTGATTGGAATGATTCTGCACGACCGGTTCCACAATTAAAAATGCCGGAAACTTTATTTTTCCAGAACCATAAATTAACCTCAACCACATCGCCAACGTAAATAAAATCACGTCTAAAATTATCACTACCAGCAAATAATTTTGGCTTTTCGCCTTTGGCTATTTGTTCATTCAAGTGATAGGCAACGCTAGCCATGCTACCTTTATGGTTTTCACGAGGTCCATAAACATTGAAATAACGAAAACCACAAATTTGTGAATTTGCATTAGGTAAAATTTCTCGAACATACTGGTCGAATAAAAACTTTGAATAACCATAGACATTCAAAGGTTTTTCATAAACCCTATCTTCAATAAAATTGTCACTACGTCCACCATAAGTTGCAGCCGAAGAAGCGTATAAAAAAGGAATATCAAAATCTAAACAATAATGTAGCAAATCTTTTGAATAATTGTAATTATTTTCCATCATAAATTTGCCATCCCATTCAGTTGTGGATGAACAAGCCCCTTGATGAAAAATTACTTCAATATCTAGATTTTCGCCAGAGACTATTGCCGAAATAAATTCATCTTTATCCATATAATCAGCAATATCTAAATCTGCCAAATTAGCAAATTTAGTACCATCGGTTAAATCGTCTACAACTAAAATATCTTTTCGGCCTAACTCATTCAAACCTTTTACAATATTACTCCCAATAAAACCTGCACCGCCAGTAACAACTATCATAATTACAACCTTTAACTAATAAAATTAATGACACTATAATAACGATTTATTGACAAATTTTCGAGTGCTCTTTTAGTTATCTTAATTTTGTTTGTTATTTTTCGGCCATTTTAATATTACATTTTATGATATAAATCTGTGATATGAATCATGCCAATAAATTGTTTTTTATTATCAATCACAGGTAAAACGGTTATTGGTCTAGGTTTGTGTTGTTCCATTTTATTTAAAGCCTCGGATACATATTGGCTATGTTCAATAGTTATTGGGGTGGTTATCATTAACTCAGAAACTTGAATATCTAATAGATTAGAGTGATTTTGTAATTGTCTACGAATATCACCATCAGTAATGATGCCAAGTAATTCATTGTTGTTATCAACTATCGCAACAGCACCTATTCCCGAATGAGTCATAGCAAAAATAGCATCAGATATAGATTTTTCTGCGGTAATAGCAACCTTTCTATTATACTTTTCAACTAACTGTTGCACTGTCATCAACCTTATTTGACCTAAATTTCCACCAGGATGGTAAAAAGCAAAATCTTGTGAGCTAAATTTTTTTGCATTCATTACTGAAATAGCCAGTGCATCACTTAAGGCTAATTCTACAGTTGTACTTGTTGTCGGCGCTAAATTGAGTGGACATGCTTCTTGGGCGATATGAGCATCTAAATTGTAGGTTGCAAAGCGAGCTAAGGTTGATAATGGATTACCACAGATTGAGATTAACGGAATATTGATTTGTTTTATGGTCGGTAAAATATTCACAATTTCGGCTGTTTCCCCACTATTTGAGATAGCAATAATGGTGTCATCTTCAGTGATGCAACCTAAATCACCATGAATAGCTTCGGCTGGATGTAAATAAAAAGATGGCGTACCTGTGCTCATCAATGTTGCGGAAAGTTTACGAGCAATATAGCCGGGTTTTCCCATTCCTGTCACGATGACTCTTCCTTTGGTATGCAAAATTAATTCTACTGCATGGAAAAAAGTTTCATTAATTGAGTTAATAATTTCTTCTATTGCGGTAGCCTCTTGTTTTAGAACTTGTTTGGCGAGTTGCAATGTTTCAATTTTGCATATTAGAGAATCTTCTGATTTTGTTGTCATATCCAAATTATCCTTATTTATGAATTGAATTAAATTAACTAGAGTGAAGCTTGAATAAGTAGATATAGAAATTGTATGCATAAAACCGAAACTAATTTTATCGATTCACAAAAAACTAACTAAGAAAAAGTGAAAGTTTGATTCAGATCACATTTGTTAAACCCGGTTGTGAAAGTGTTAAAAGATTAACATTTTGTTGATTATTTTATTACTACAATGGCGCCAACTTAATTGGGAAACTCACTATGAAACAAGAACTACCAAGATATAAAAGAATTTTAGAGTACTTAGATGAATATGATGTTGCCAATATCAATTTACTCTCTAATTTATTTTCCGTTTCACATATGAGTATCAGACGGGACTTAAAACTTTTACAAGAAAAAGGATTAATAAAAGTATCGTATGGAGGTGAAATAAAAAGAAGTTTTTTAAATGGTACCCCCCTTTATGACATCAAACAAAATCGATTTTCTGAAGGGAAGAAAAGAGTAGGGAAAATAGCGGTAAATTTATTACAACCAGGGATGGTAATTTTTATTGATGCAGGAACGACGATGCGTGAATTTGCCTTGAATATCAATGTTCCAATCACAGTAATTACTTTAGATTTACATGTGGCCTTGGAGTTATCTTCTCGGCCAGAAGTGAATACGATTATTTGTCCTGGTGAAATACAAACTACAAATGCGTCAGCTTATAACACTCAAGCCATGAAGTATCTTTCAGAACAGGTTATTGATTTAGCCTTTATTGGCGCAGATGGCTTTAATTTAGAAGATGGTGCATTGACCACAACACAGATTAAAGCTGACTGTAAATGGATGGCATTATCCAGATCTATTCAATCCGTTCTTTTGGTAGATAGCAGTAAATTAGGGCTTAGATGTCGTTTTAAGATCTGCGATTTAAATCGATTTAATTATCTTATAACTGAAAAGCAATTTCCTAGTAATTTTGAAAAACAATTAATAAAACAGGATATTAAATATATTTATTAAGTGATGTAACTAATAGTTAGTTAATTTTGGTAGATGTATAAAAAGTTCATTTATTGAGCTTAATTTTTGAGAGGAAGCAAAAATATGAAAGTTGCCGTTGTAGCTGATGATTTGACAGGTGCTAATGCCACTTGTGCTTTATTAAGCAAAAAAGGGTTTAATGCAATTACATGTTTGGAAAAATTCAATGAAGATCTTTCCAGATTTGATGTGATTTCATTTGCAACTGATTCACGTTCAATACCTTATAAAGAGGCCTACTCACGGGTTGTCGATTGCATAAGCCAGTTTAGCAAATATCAACCTTTAATTAGTAAACGTATAGACTCAACGTTGCGAGGTAATCTAGGAGCAGAAGTTGATGCAGTTATTGACAATGATCCTAATCTAATGGCTTTAGTTGTGCCTGTGTATCCATCAAGTGATCGAATCTGTGTTGGTGGATCTTTATTAGTTAATGGTATCCCATTACAGAATACAGCAATGCGTAATGATCCTAAAAATCCGATGACGGAGTCTTCAATTTTAGAATTATTTCGTTGCCAGTCTCGATATCCAGTCTCACATATTGCTCTCAAGGATGTTTTAGAAGGTAAAGATAGAATTGAGCAGCGTTTAAAACAAATATATCAACAAGGTGGTCGTATTGTCATATTTGATGCTACTACGGATAACGATATTAGTGTGATAGCACAAGCAGCGAATAATGTTAATTTGCCTGTTTTTTGTGTTGATCCGGGGCCATTTACTGCCCAATTTGCTGATCTACGTTATTCATCAGAACGAAAGATGGCCAACAAAGTGTTTGTCGCAATAGGCAGTGTGTCTGATCTTACTCAAAGACAAATAAGAAAATTGAAATATGACCGAAAAGTTTGGTTAGAAACGATATTAGTTGATGAATTGATAGAAATTTCTAAAGACATCAAGAAAGCTAAACCAATTGTAGATAAATTACTGAAAAAGGTTGATCAATTTGATGTGATCGGCATTGATACCGTTGAAATGCCAGAGCATGTTTGTGATTTAGCTAAGTTAGCTGCTAACAATAATATGAGTATGAGTGAAATTAGTAATACCTTGAATCAAGCTATTGCCGAAATAACAGCGCAAGTCTTATTCCACCCTGAATCTATTATTAGAGGTATTTATACCAGTGGTGGGGATGTCACGGTAAATGTTGTAAATCGATTAGGAAGTAGTGGTTTCTTACTTAAAGATGAAGTTGAACCATTAACGGTTTATGGACACCTTGTCGGTGGGAAATGTGATGGTTATTCGATAGTAACGAAAGGTGGATTTGTCGGTAACGATAATACGTTAGTTCATTGTATCGATTATTTGAGTACCAAGATTTCATCACATGAAAGCTTGAAGCATTAATAACTTATAACTAGTTCAACTTAGATAAAACAACATAAGTTGAGCAAATTTTGAATAATTTTAAAGGAGTAATAAATGAAACGTCGTTGTTTAATCGGAGTTCCTATGGGCGATCCGGCTGGTATAGGCCCTGAAATTGTCGTGAAAAGTATTGCAGCACCAGAAACCTATGAATATGGATGTGTACTGGTAACTGGCGATAAAAAGGTGTTAGCTGATGCGTGTAAGTTTTCAAAAGTAAACTTACAAATTAATGAAATTACCGATCTAACTCAAATACAAGATAAACCTAATGTATTGAATCTTATTCAGTGTGGCGAATTAAATTATGATACGTTTAAAATTGGCCAAATTGAAGGACAATGTGGTCAAGCGGCATTCAACTATATTAAAGTTATCACTGAGCTTGCTATGGAAAAAAAACTTGATGCCATTGCAACAACACCTATTAATAAAGAATCCCTTAAAGCTGGTAATGTTAACTATATTGGTCATACCGAGATATTAGCAGATCTTACTGGTAGTCAAGACCCACTTACTATGTTTCAAGTTCGAGATTTAAGAGTGTTTTTCTTAACTCGTCATTTAGCATTGGTTAAAGCCATTGAATCATTAACGCCAGAAAGAGTCTGTGATTATGCTATTCGTTGTAACGATGCATTGGTTAAATTGGGGATCAATAAACCGAGAATGACGGTTGCTGGTATTAATCCACATTGCGGAGAACATGGTCTTTTTGGTCATGAGGATGATGATGTTTTATTACCAGGTATTGAAATGGCTCGTAAACAAGGAATTGATATTAATGGCCCTAAACCAGCTGATAGTGTTTTCCATTTTGCTATGGGGGGGGGCTATGATGCTGTTTTATCTCCGTATCATGACCAAGGTCATATTGCAACGAAAATGGTTGATTTTCATCGTACCATTTCTATCACTAATGGAATGCCGATTCTTCGCACATCTGTTGACCATGGCACAGCAAATGATATTGCCGGAAAAGGAATCGCTAATCCAGTGAGTTTGATTGAGGCTATCCGTTTAGCTGCGCTATACGCACCAAATTTCAAACGTTAATAAGTAGCTATTATTACTTATACCAATTTATTTTTCGGTAATGATTATGTCATTATCGAAGGAGGGTTTGCATATGTCTAAAAAAGAAAATAATAATAAATCACTTTATCCTTATGTCTTATTAAATGGCATTATTTTAGTGGTTGTCGGATTAATTGTTTTTTATCTAGGAAGTTTACATAGTATTGAGAAGAGCAGCTGGCGAATGGTTGCCGGCTTACTCGTTGCAATTACCTTGTTACTATTTATGATTTTAAAGACAAGAATTCAGGCATTTCCTGCATTGATTATATCCGCTTTAATTACTGGCTCACTGGGTGGAATGCCTGGTGAATTTATGATCGCAACGATTAGTAAAGGCTTTGGTAATACGCTCGGTAACATAGGGATCGTTATTGGCTTTGGCGTTATGATGGGGTCAGTTTTGCAGATGAGTGGTGCAGCGCAAAAAATGGCACAAGTCTTTATTAACCTTTTAGGAAAAGGCAGGGAAGAGTTAGCATTAGTCATTATCGGTTTATTAGTGAGTTTAGCTGTATTTTGTGATTCAGCATTTATTGTTCTATTACCGTTAGTGAAAGCTATTTCGCGTAGTACGGGTAAATCTATCGTCGGACTGGGTTCTACATTGGCTATGGGGCTTGTTATTAGCCACAGTATGATTCCACCAGCGGTAGGACCATTTGGTGTAGTTTCACAATTTGGTATTGGCCTTGGTGAATATATGCTTTGGGCAATGGTTGTTGCTATACCTATTACTATTGCTGGTTTTATTTATACTCGTCATGTTGGTCGTAGTATTTATCAAATTCCAACAGAGGATGGTGAGAATTTTACTCGTGAACGTCTAACAGTTACTTCGCAAAATTTAGAAGATGATCAACAATTACCAAGTGCGTTAGCGTCGTTTGCACCAATTGTCACTCCGATTATTTTGATATTAACCGCTACTTTAGTAAATGAAATGAAATGGGATAATTCTATTGCCATTATGTTAAAAACAATTGGACACCCAATTGTAGCTGTAGGCATTGGATTATTAATTGCGATCATGGCATTAACTAACTCATTTCCTCGAAAAGATGTGGTACATCAGATGGAAAATTCAATTCGCTCTGCTGGTATCATATTGCTTGTTATTGGCGGCGGTGGCGCATTAGGAATGGTATTACGTGACTCAGGAACAGGTCAAATTATTGCTGAATATATTGTTAAAATTGGTGTGCCTGGTATTTTGTTACCATTGACGATTTCAACTTTGATTCGCTTAATTCAAGGTTCTGGTGTAGTTGCCATGATTACCGCAGCAAGTATTACTGCACCAATGATTGGAACATTGGGTGTAAATCCGATTATGGCTGGATTAGGTTGTTCTATTGGTTCATTTATGTTTTCTCATTTCAATGATGCTTATTTTTGGGTAGTTAATCGCTCACTAGGCGTTACTGAAGTTAAAGAACAAATTAAAGTTTGGAGTATGACAACTACCGTACTTTGGGCTGCCGGAACAGTGACATTATTGATTATTAATGCTATTTTCTTCTAAGAAAAGCGGGATAGTGTAAAGGAATATACTTCCCCTAATATTTTCTATAAGTTAGTTATTGTTAATTTTTGCGGTAACTAAAATATACCTTGCCAAACTGAGATAGGGTTCAGTTTGGCAAAACTGTTTTTCAATTTCTAATAATTGTTCAAAATGCGTTTCGGCTTTTGACTTATTGGTTAAATAGTCATGAAATATACGAATTCCTATTTTATTGGTGATCTCAAAATTTTGTTGGTTCAACCATTGATAAACTTGATTTGGATCACGAGGATAATCGGGAGATAAGGTTTTCTTTTTACGTTTATTAAGACCGGCTTGAGTATATCCAAAATTACCTAAAGTCACTGTTTTAAATAATAGCCCGTGATAGTTATAGAACATTAATGACAAATAACCATCTTGTTTAAGGTATTGTCTTAGCGACTGTATTATTTGGACTGGATTAGCTACCCATTCTAAAACGGCATGACAAATCACAATATCAAATTGTGTTTCAATGAATTGATTTAGATCTTGAATAGGGCAATGAATAAAATTTAAGCTTAGATTTTCTTTTTCGGCTTGTTTTTTTGCTAATGCCAGCATTTGCTCGGAAATATCACAAACAGTAATGTTATGCCCTAACTTGGCTAATCGACAAGCAATCTGACCTTGTCCACCGCCTGCATCTAAAATAGTTAATGGTTTATTCGTTGGATAGCTAGCTAATATATTTTCTAGCTCTTGCCAAACGATAGCTTCTCGAATCTTGCCTTTGTTTGTGCCATAAATGTTTTTGGCAAATTTATGGCTGATATCATCAAAATTACGATCGATTTTAGTCATAATAGATAATTATTATTTTAATAATTTTTTATTTAATTTAGTCGCTTCTAAATTAATTTGGGCAATTTTTTCTGACATTAGTTGATGGCACTGTTCCATTAATATTCTAGCATCTTCTTTACGTAGATTTTTGGTTTCGATTGGCGGAAGCATTTCGACGATCATATGGCCATTATTAAGACGGTTAAGTTTTATATTATTGGTATCTGATACGCAAATTGGCACAATAGGAACGCCAGCGGCTATAGCAGCTTTAAAGGCACCAGTTTTAAATGGTAATAATCCACGTCCACGACTTCGAGTACCTTCGGGGAACATCCATATTGATATTCCGCGTTTTTTTATTTCGTTAACAACTAAGTTAATGGTATCTCGAGCTTTTGATTTATTATTACGGTCAATCAAAATATTGCCCGTTAAGTAATAAAGCTGTCCAAAAAAGGGAATCAAAGCAAGGCTTTTCTTACCTACCGTAACGGTTTTGGGTTGTACAATGTCAGCAGCAACCACCATATCATAGTTGTTTTGGTGATTAGCAATAAATACGCAGCTGCCTAAATTGTTAATATTTGCTTGCCTACGTGTATCAACCTTTACACCTAAAATTGGTTTGAAGAAAAAACTGAAAAGATGGGCAAATCTAGCCACATTTTTAGGGTTACGAGGATTGAATAAACAAAAAATAACGCCTAGCACACAAGTTATAATACCAATAAATAACACACTGATTAAGCGAAAAAGAAAAACCATAATTTACCTCATAAGTTAACTTAGCGTATTATATACGTAATCTATTTGAATATACAGTTTGTTAAATATCGCTTAAAGGATGTTTATGCTCGAATCAACTATTATTTGGGATGATAATCAAATTCCACTCTCCCGTTACTTTGATGATGTCTATTTTAATACTGAAGGTGCAGTAGATGAAACTCGTTATGTTTTTATTGAAGGGAATTGTTTATATGAGCGCTTTTTACAATATCAGCAAGAGACTTTCACTATTGGTGAAACCGGTTTTGGTTCTGGTTTAAGTTTTTTAATTGCTTGGCAAACCTTTAAACAATTTAGACAGAAAAATCCAAATAGTAATTTGAAAAAATTAAATTTTTTTAGTGTTGAAAAATATCCTCTATCTGTTAGTGAAATATCAAAAATTCATGATAAAGTTATTAATTGTGATGTTTTATTATCACAATTAGCTAAGCAATTGCGAGATTTCTTAATAACCCCCGATGTTGGTTGTTTAGATGAAACGAATTTATTGATATGTTATGACGATATTAGCTGCTTTGGCGATTTTTTAGATCAACAAAATAGTTTAATTGATGCATGGTTTTTTGATGGTTTTTCGCCAGCCAAAAATCCAGATATGTGGAATGAATCTCTATTTAAACGTTGTTATCAATTAACAAGAGAGAAAGGAACATTTGCAACTTTTACCGCAGCTGGTTTTGTCCGACGTAATTTAATTAATGCTGGATTTAATGTTGAAAAACGGAAAGGGTTCGGTATAAAACGCGAAATGCTAATCGGCCAAAAAATCTAAATTAGTTCGCCAATTTAACTTTTGGCGAACTAATACCAATTAACTAATATTAATTAAACTCGAATTGATAAATAAGATCTAATGTTTGCGCAATACCAGAAGCCGCTTCGACATATAAATTTGGCAATAAACGATAACGCAAGGTAAATGTAGCTAGTGAGTCGAATATACCAACACCGTATTTTAGCTGTAGATGAGGTAATATATAACCACTTACTACCACTTTCGAATTATTTCCTGCCCCTTGAGTGTCTAAAGAGAGATTCTTAATGCCAAATGCATTACCTATATCACCAATAAATTGTCCTGTTTTGGCGGTTCCAACGCCAACTAAAAACGCAGTCATCATATCATTATCGCTTTGGTCAGAACTATCAAGACCTTGACCTCGAATCAGATAAGAAAGAGCTTCTTGTTGCGACATGGCAGGATCAGAGAAAATTTCAATTTTAGGATCTTTTGATGACCCCTTAACACGAAGACCTGCTGTAATGTTACTGTTATCCATAGACTCAGGATTACGGATGGCTTCTATGTCTAACATAGCTTGATCTGTGGGTCCAGAAAAAGTGATAATGCCTTTGTTAATGATTAAATCTTGGCCATAAGCATGAAATCGTCCATTAGGTATCGAAATTTGGCCGTGTAAATCTAAGCCTTTATTCGTTTGGGTTGCGATTAATTTACCTTTTAATGAAGCTTTTAAACCAAAGGCATCTACCGTGACTTTATCACCAATATTGATTTCAATATGGCTATTAATTTTCATACCAAATTTTTGTGCTTGAATCTGTTTGTGGTTCCGATCCAACATGACTTCATCTGGTGACACATTAATACTTGATGGTGGAAGCGAATCAACAGTGATTTTACCTTTAGGAATTGAAACTTTACCAAGAATTGTCAGTTCATCTTGCGTTGCTTCTATTTTAATATCTGGAATGACTGACATGACAATCATTGGTGGTACAGTGACATCCATGGCCGCACCATTAACATTTAAGGTTGCTTGCCATTTTTCCAAATTATTCCAACTGGCTTGACCATTAATATTAATATTGCCTGATTTAGTAACTAAAATTCCTTTCATGGTCGAAGTTTTACCGTTAAATTTAATATCAACCTTAGCGGATTTGATATCGATTGGTAATTGGTTCGATTTAATATTGCTATGCTTCAAATTGATATCACCAGTTAAATTAGGATCTATTAATGATCCAGAAAATTTAACCATGCCATTGATAGCACCATTAGCATATTCATTTTTACTTAATATAGGATTAAACATTGCTAAAGCTAAATTATCAATATTGAGCTGACCACTTAAATCTTTATTTCCCGATGGATCATTTATGGATAAATCACCATAGATTTTGCCTAATTTATTTAAGCTAAAATGCCAATTTAACTTAACTTGTTGTTCACTAAATTCTGCATTTATATTAAACAGATCAAATGGGACGAGTAAAGTTTGATTGTTTATTATCTGCTTAATATAAACTTTATTACTGGTTATATTAGCTTTAATACTTGGAATTTTGCTAGCGTCTTTGAATTTAATATCTGCTTTGCCATTAATAAAACCATCAATTTTTGTTTCACCATCATTGGGTATAGGTAATTTGGCAAGATCAATATCTTTTAATGTAATTGATGTCTGATTATTATTAGCTATGGATAATGGTTTATCTAAACATACACTAGAATTATTACTACGCCAACAATGTGCTTCTATAGTTGGAATTTGATTCGCTATATCATAAGATAAAGAGAGAGGTTTAGCTAATTGCCAACGATTATTATTATTAGTTAGTGTGAGTAAACTATGGGGTATATTTGCAGTCCATTTGTTATGTTGTTTATCTAATTGTCCATTTAATGACATTATCATTGACAATGGACTACCTTCAAAATTTATGTTTAAAAAGTGGCGAGCTTCATTACCTGATAGTTCAATATTGGCTTTTTTTATACTTTGGTTAGCGATATTGATATTATGACCAATCAACTTCAATTGTCCACTAAGTTGATTTGTGTACTGAATTTTTCCTGATAGATCAGCTTTAGCGAGAGAGATATTTTCATAATTCAATTCGCTGATATTTATATTGGTATCAATAATAGGTGAAGCTTTATTACCTGTTATTTTGACATTTCCAATAATTGTGCCATCAAGATCATCTGCTAATAATGATAAGTTATTAAAATTAAGCTGGGTATTTAAATTGCTTTTATCGGTTGAACCATTAATATTTAACTGATTTTTACCCCAAAGTAGAGATAGATTTTTTGTTGATAACGTGCGATTAGAATCAACAAATAGGTCGCCATTAGCTGAAAAATTAGCTTGCTTTATGTTACCTTTTAATTGTATTTTAGGAACATTTATTTGCCATAAATCACCTTCAAGCATACCAGAAGTTTTAAATTGGCCTGCTAGGCGAATAGGAAAAGTTGGTAACTCTTTAGTAATATCTACATTATTAAGGTTAACACTAGCATCCCATTTAAGTGCTGTTTGCCAATCTAACTGGCCGGTAAGATTAATATCACCTTGAGGAAACTTTATGTTAGCGTGGTTAAGCGAAGCCGATTGATTAGTTCCATCACCAGTAATATCAATAGCGGTATCCGGTATGCCATTACCTTTAAGTAATCCTTTGACAAGCATATTGAAATTTTGCGCATTACCACTTAAATTCACCGCAAAATTATCTAACTGATATTGTGGATCTCCTTCAATAGGCCATTGAATATGTTTACCGTCTAACTTTGTTATTAATGGTAGATGTTTTTCAATAAAATTGATTTGTCCTTCAATGGCTATTTGGTTTAAACCTGTAATATGGGTATAAGTTGATAACTTACCAAATAAGTTTCCTGAAAAATGACCGTTTAGATGATTTTTTTCTGTATCGGCTTTAACTAAAGCAAAAATAGGCCAGTCATTACCAAGTGTTATTTCACCTGATACATAAGCATGCCCACTAGCATAAGGTGTTGTTGCATTAGTATCAACATGCTTGACCATAATATGATTATTAATCATCTCTGTTTTGATATTTACTTGATTAAAATGATAATCTTGACCACCAATATGTAATAACCAATTATCTCCAGTTAGACTTGTGACATTGATATCTAGAGGAATACTAACTTGTGGTAGTGAATTTATTAAAGGTTGGTTAAATAGTTGTTTAACTTTTTGGTTAAGAGGATGGTTATTACCTTGTTTATTATTAGATTTTTTTGCTGTATTGTCATCAGCAAATATTGCTTGTAAACCCATAGCTACTGCTGGATATACATAGATTTTTTCATTGACCCAGTTAGCTTTTCCTTTAAAGTCAGACATACCAAATTGCATATTATTAACTTTTACCATGACATTAGAAATGTGTGTCTGTTTTAACTCAATAGGTAATGGTGTTTTGATTATTTGCCGTTTCTTTGGTGTTGGTTCATCAGGCGAAGGTTGTGATTCACCAGTATTAATTACTATATTGATTCCATCAGCGTCAAATTGTTCAACACAAATTTTTGTTTGTATTAAACATAAGCCAGATAATTTAAATTTTGCATCTTCTACCTTTACACTGACATTAGGCAGCTCAAGTGACAGTCCATTAATATGTAAATCGTGAAATGTACCTTCAACTTGCGCTATTTTCAATTCAGGCAATAATTTATTAAGGACATAGGTAGTCAGTTTTACACCTAAAGTTGTGTAAATCATTAAAATAGTAAACGTGATAAGGAAAACAAAAATGGAAAGCACTACAATGCTGCGTTTTTTCCATTTGCGTATGCGTTTTATTTTTTCAGCTTTTTTTACTCTTATTGGATTTTTTGCCATTTTATAATTCGCTTCCTAAACCAATATATAGATGTATTGAGCCTTTATCTTTTTTGTTTAGTGGAGTTGCTAAATCAAACTTAATTGGACCAACAGGGGATGCCCAGCGAATACCTAAGCCAGTTCCGGTATAAAATTTAGTTGTATCGACTTTATCTATTGCTTCACCAGTATCGACAAAAGCTGCCCCCCACCAAGAACCAGCTAAATTATATTGATATTCAGCCGAACCGGTAATCATTTTTGAAGCACCTTTGAGTTTACCTTTCTTATCTTTAGGTGAGATAGATTGATAACTATATCCGCGAATACTGCGATCACCACCAGCGAAAAATCTAAAAGAAGGTGGCACTCGATCAAAGTTACTTGCTTGGATAATGCCAAAATTACCTCTGACTATAAAGCGATGCGATTGTTTAATTGAACGAATCCAAGTTTGTTGAGCTTGAAAACGAACTAAATTAATATCGGAACCTAATGTTTCCGCAGCTGCTTCAACAGAATAACGTTGAGAATCACCCCACATCGATAATAGGTTGCCGTCATTTCGTATGCGCGAAATACTGAGTGATGGATAATATAAAAAGGTTTTAAAACTTGCATCCCCTTGAGTAAAGTCATCACGTAACAAATTAAAACCAAGAGCCGTTTGCCAACCGTCAAAATTATCCCAATTGCGCAAGGCACCTAAAGTATATGAACGTGAATAAGTATCGTTATTATCGATTTTTTTATAACCACCCTGAATGGTATAGTATTGTTCAATAGGGGATTTTTTCAATGGTATCTTATAACTCATCGTAATAATTTGCTCTGGAGATGAGAGAGATAAATTACTTTGAAAACTCTGCCCACGGCTATTGATCCAAGGTTTATTCCAACCAATTTTGCCATGCACACCATTATCTGTTGAAAAACCTAAACCCAGATCCATAGCATTTTTTTTTCGAGGCGTGGTTACCACATCAATAGGTAGTGCTTGATCGGCAGTTAGATTAGGAAAATCAGGTGTAACGACCACCGAGTTAAACCAGTTAGTGGCGCTAAGACGTCGGTTTAATAATGATAATTGTTCGGCAGAATATTCATCTCCTTCTTTAAAAGGTACGATGTTGGCCAAATAATCTTGACGAATTTTTGCGTCAGGAAATTTAACCTCGCTAAATTTATAGCGTTTACCAGTATTAAAATCGATATTCCAAAAAGCTTGATGGTCGTATTGAGATACAGCTAATTGATGTATTGGCATTACAGCATCAAAATAGCCTTTCTTTAATGACAAACTTTCTAAGTTTTTTTTAAACGTTTCGTATGTACCATGGTTTAGAATATCCCCAATTTTGGGTAACAGTTTAGCTAATAATTCTTGAAAGTCTTTATCCTGTTTACCTTCACCATCAATATTAATATTTAATTGTTTAATTCTAACTGGTTCGCCTGGCGATACTTTAACAACGAGTATTTTAGGATCAGTTTCGTCATAATTGAAAGAAGGAGAATAATAACCTAATGCCCGAAGTGCTTTTTGTGCTTCACTTTCAAAATATCGCTTAAAATTAGGCGAATTATTAATCTTATCTGACGTGATTAACGAAATTCGAGCATCGACATTTTCCGCTAGTTCACCTGATAATCCTTTAATTGATAACTTCATATCAGCATAACTAGATACGGTTGTTACCATTAAAAGTAAGCATAATGAGCGAGAAAGTCGTGACACATACACCTCAATAAAGTTTAGGATTCAAGTAATTTTACATGTCCAATATATGGTAAATGGCGATAGTGCTGTGCATAGTCTATACCATAACCTACTACAAACTCGTCAGGAATTGAAAAACCGATGTATTTTACTGGCACTGTAACCTCACGGCGTGAAGGTTTATCTAATAATGTACAAATCTCAATACTACGTGGATGACGTAATTTCAAAATAGCCATTACCTTGCTAAGCGTATTACCGGTATCAATAATATCTTCTACAATTAGCACATCTTTATCACGAATATCTTCATCTAGATCTTTTAAAATTTTAACATCTCTATTACTTACCACAGCATTGCCATAACTTGATGCTGTCATAAAGTCGACTTCGTGACCAACTTTAATTGCTCGGCTTAGGTCTGCCATAAAGATAAAAGAACCTCTTAATAAACCGACTAAAATAAGCTCATTTTGACTGTCTGCATAATCTTGACTTATTTGTTGACCTATTTCATTTACCCGTTTTTGGATATCTTCAGCAGATATCATGGTTTCTAATGTATGCTTTTTCATTAATAATGCTCAGTATATATCTTAAAAAAAATCAGAACAGATTCTAGCAATTTTCACAGGTAAAAAGAATAACTAAGAAAATTTTTTATCAAATAATTAAAAAATGATTTATAGAATTCATTTTTTAATATTAAGTCAATCATTAACTATACTATGGCAAGATTATTTATTTTGTTTTATTTCTAAACGACGCTTTTTGAAAAAGTTGCTTAACATTGAGCTACATTCACTAGCTAAAACACCACTAGTTATTTGGGCAAAATGATTAATGCCGGTTCTGGAAAGAATATTAATATAAGAACCAGCAGCGCCGGTTTTATAATCACTTGCTCCATACACTACCCGCTTGATTCGACTATGTATAATAGCACCAGCACACATAATACAAGGTTCAAGAGTAACATACAATGTTGTATTGACTAAACGATAGTTGTGTAACAATCTACCTGCTTGTTCAATCGCGATGATTTCTGCATGAGCAGTTGGGTTATGTTCAATTATTGATTGATTAAAACCTTCACCAATAAGTTGTCCGTTTTCATCAACAATTACTGCGCCGACTGGGATTTCTCCTCTAGATTCAGCGCATTTAGCTAATTCTAATGCATGACGCATCCAAATTTCATCTGTCATGCTGTTATATTATAAATTATTTAGATTAAGTACATCACGCATATCATAAAGTCCAACCGGTTGCTTAGCAAGCCACAATGCAGCACGTACAGCGCCATTAGCAAATGTCATTCGACTTGAAGCTTTATGACTAATTTCAACTCGTTCTCCGACATCAGCAAAAATAGCGGTGTGTTCACCTACTATATCACCAGCTCGAATAGTGGCAAAACCAATTGCTCCTTTGGGTCTTTCGCCGGTATGGCCTTCGCGGCAATAAACTGCACGCTCGTTTAAGTCACAACCAAGTGCATCAGCAATAGCTTCACCCATAGCAAGTGCGGTACCTGATGGAGCATCGACTTTATGACGATGATGGGCTTCGATAATTTCGATATCAGTATAATCCCCCATAATCTGGGTGGCTTTCTCAAGTAATTTAAGTACTAAGTTAACGCCAACGCTAAAATTTGCGGCAAACACAATTGCAATTTGTTGTGCGGCATTAGCTATTGCTTGTTTACCTGTTTCATCAAAGCCTGTTGTGCCGATTATCATCATTTTTTTATGTTCGGCGCAAAAAGTTAGATGTGCTAGAGTCCCTTCTGGACGAGTAAAATCAATTAATACATCAAACTGATCTTTTGCTTTGGCTAAATTATCTGTAACTTTTACGCCACACAGTCCAATACCAGCAAGCTCACCAGCATCACTACCTATCAATGATGATCCTTCTCTTTCAAAAGCAGCGCCTAAAGTCACACCTTCAATTTGAGATACTGCTTGAATAAGTTGACGACCCATTTTACCTCCAGCGCCAGCAATAGCGATCCGAATCATACTTATAGACATATAACTTTCCTTACATTATTACCTAATATACATAAACAAATATTATAGCGGAAAACTATTAAGTTATATACCGACTAAAAAGCAAAATGTTATACTTTGCTCGTAATTTCTTATAATAAAAATAGGATGCTTCATGCGTAGTAGATGGTATTTTGGATGGAACATTGTTATTGCTGCTGCATTGTTAACACTGCTCTCAAGCGGATTACGGATGAGTATGGGGGTATTCTTTTTACCTATCGCCAATGATCTGCAATTTAGTCGTAGTACTTTATCAAGTATTATTGCTATTGGTATGCTTTTTTCTGGCATCGCAATGCCAATAGCAGGTTATTTAGTTAGTAAATTTGGGACGCGCTTTGTTTTACTATTAGGTTCACTAATTATTATTATTTCGTCTGTTTGGGCAGCTAATATAAATGATTATTGGAACTTTTTATTATCCTTCGGTATAGCGTTATCTTTTGGTACTTCGTTTGTTGGTTCGGTAAGTTTTACACCGATTGTTGTTCGTTGGTTTAGCAAACATCGTGGGCTGGCTTTATTCATTTTATCAAGTGGCAGTATGGCTGGCATTGCTGTTATGCTACCTGTATTTGCTTATTTTATTCCGCTTTATGGATGGCAAACTACATTGATTGTATTTTCGCTATTTTTTATGCTGTTAGCTTTACCTATAGCGCTTTTTATTATGAAAGATAAGCAAAGTGATATAGATATAACTGAAAATAACCAAAATATAAGACCAGAAATGACGTTAACTCAGGTATTAAAAACTCGACCGTTTTGGTTGCTTAGTTTTGGATTATTTACTTGTGGATTTAGTATGAATTTACTTGGCACTCACGGTGTACCTATGTTAATGGATCATGGTTTTGATTCAATAACCAGTTCTACTGGATTAGGCTTAATTGGTTTGGTAGCAATATTTAGTACGCTAGTGCTTGGCTATATTTCAGATATTGTGCCACGAAAATTCGTATTAGCTATGATCTATTTCGTTAGAGGAATAGGATTTATAGCATTAGTTATTGCAGCAACTCAATGGCAACTTTATACCATAGCCTTATTAGGTGGATTAGTTTGGGCTGGCGCTTTATCTTTATCAAGTGCTATTTCTGCTGATATTTATGGTGTAAAAATTGTTGGTTTACTTTCGGGGTTAACTTACCTTGGTCATCAAATTGGTGCGATGATTGGTTCATGGTTAGGTGGATGGGCATATGACATGTGGCATAACCATTTTATTGCCTTTGGAGTAGCTAGTGCTTTATTATTGTTAGCTGCTCTATGTACTTGCTTCTTACCTAAAATACACAATAGTTTATTATGACAATAATGGACGCTAGGGCGTCCATATTTATTAAAGAACTTTTAATAATTCAACGTCGAAAATTAAAGTACTATATGGTGGAATTGAAGCTCCAGCACCTTGAGAACCATAAGCTAATTCTTGAGGAATATATAATCGCCATTTTGAGCCTTCAGACATTAATTGTAACGCTTCAACCCAACCACGAATAACACCATTAACAGGGAATTCAGCTGGTTGACCTCGTTCAACAGAGCTATCAAATACCGTGCCATCAATTAGCTGTCCAGTATAATGAACTTGCACTCGGTCAGTTGCTTTTGGATATGCGCCATTACCTTGTTTAAGTACTTCGTATTGTAAACCTGATTCAGTTGATTTTATGCCATCTTTTTTAAGATTTTCTGTTAAAAAGTCTTTTCCTGCTTGGGCAATTTTTTCTGCTTGTTTTGCTTTTTCTTTAGAAGCTTGTTCATGAACGTGGCGAAGAGCATCATGCAATTCTTGTAAAGGTAAAGCTGGTTGGTTACCACTTAATACATCTTCCATAGCTAATTTTAATGCATTAAGTTCTAAATTGTTTAATCCTGACTCTTTTAATTGTTGGCCAATTTGTAATCCAATTGCGTAACTTGCTTTTTGCTCAATGGTATCTAATTTCATTTTTTACCTGTCATTTGTTGATATTAAGTTGCTTATTATAGAGCATTACGATTAAAGATAAGAAGAAAAATATCAGCTCTTGTTAATTATCATCAATATAACAATGCTTTCTAAATATAAATTTAGAGAAGAATTTACTATTTTATCTAGCGCTGACTTAAAATATCAGCGATAATACCTGCTATTGTAATTTTGAATGGATTATTTTAAATGCCGTTTCGTAAATCTATTTCGCTTGCTATTGTGACCGGTATATTATTAACTGGCTGTTCACTTGTCGATCGTTGGGTTTATCGACCTGATATCAATCAAGGTAATTATGTAACACAAGATGCAATAGAACTATTACAAGTTGGCCAAAGCAAAGAACAGGTGGTATTTATTATGGGATCGCCAATGTTAACCTCTTCTTTTGGGGATAATGTTTGGTATTATATTTTCCGCCAACAGCCACGACATGGTAATATAAGCCAAATTACTTATGCTATTTATTTTAATGAGATGGGCATAGTGAGTGATATAAAAACCTCCATATTAGAAGGCTCTTTATCATTAGAGGAAATGAATAAACAGGAAATTTCAGATCCTATTGATATAAAGTCCGAAGATGATAATGATAATGTAACTAACCAACAATCCTCAGAAACTTCATCAGAATCTGAATCGGAGTCAGAATAACCTCTAAAAAAACCTCGTTATTATAACGAGGTTTTTTATATCTATGTTACAGTCAATTGTAAATTTGATTAAATCGCTCTATTAGTTAGTAGTAACCACCAATAGAAGAAATAAGAGCAATTATAAGAATCATATAAATAATGAAAAATAGAATTGAACAAATAAGAGCGATTAATGAAAACTTCCAATAGCCATGTAAATTTTCAATAGCCTCAACAAGATTTTGTTCGTTATCAAAATTTGCAGCCAAACCAAATGTGTTGCCTGATTTAAATAGTTTTACACCAGCTAAGATTATTGGAATACCAACAATAGCAGATAAAATCCCTATACAACTTATAGCACCGATAACTATCATTATAACGCCATAGATTTGTTGCATTATTGCAATAAATTTCAGCTGTTTTTTTAGCACATCGGTTGAATTAATGGTGATACTTTTTGGTTGATTCAAATCCATCTTTATTCCTTATATTATATATTATTGTACTATTAAAAAATGGCAGCTAGAATAGCAGTTTATTTTTTTATGTCGAGGTAAATTTGCAAAAAAAATCTATACTAAATCGTTTTTCTATTGCGCCGATGCTAGATTGGACAGATAAACATTGTCGTTACTTTCATCGTATCTTGACTAAACAGACGTTACTTTATAGTGAAATGGTTACTACAGGAGCAATTTTATTTGGTAAAGGCGATTATTTAGCTTTTAATAGCCAAGAACATCCTTTATGCCTACAACTAGGCGGAAGTGACCCTGTTGCATTGGCAAAATGTGCAAAATTAGCTGAAGAACGCGGATATGATGAAATCAATCTCAATGTCGGATGCCCTTCCGACCGCGTTCAAAATGGTATGTTTGGTGCCTGTTTAATGGCGAAAGCTGATTTAGTCGCAAATTGTATTGATGCCATGCAAAATGCTGTTAGTATTCCCGTAACGGTAAAAACACGTATTGGTATTGATAATCAAGATAGTTATGAATTTTTATGTGACTTTATTGAAAAAGTCATGCCTTATAGCAAAACATTTATTGTACATGCTCGTAAAGCTTGGCTTTCCGGACTTAGTCCGAAAGAAAATCGCGAAGTGCCACCACTTGATTATGAGCGAGTATATCAATTGAAACGTGATTATCCTCATCTAACAATCGCCATAAATGGAGGAATTAAAACCATTGATGAAATTAAACAGCATTTAACTTTTGTTGATGGTGTTATGGTTGGTCGTGAGGCTTATCAAAATCCTATTCTACTGACGCAAATTGATCAACAAATCTTTGGTTCTGATGCTCCAATTCCTGATCCTATAGCTGCAATACAAGAACTTTATCCTTATATTGAAACGCAGCTAACTCAAGGCGGTCAACTCAATCATATTATACGCCATACCTTAGGTATTTTTAATGGTAGAAAGGGGGCTAAACAGTGGCGACGCTATTTGAGTGAAAATGCCCATAAAAAAGGGGTAGGAATAGAAGTTGTTGAACAGGCATTAACTTTTATTCAATAGCAACAAAGGTTATGAGATGTTTTGAAGCATGGCTTGTTTGCACATGCTTGACAGTTCAGTATATACTAGCGAACAATTTTACTTAGGGTTCTCTTCTGTGCGTTTAAATTCAAGTCAACAACAAGCTGTCGAACATGTTTCTGGGCCTTGTCTGGTATTAGCTGGTGCAGGTTCTGGTAAAACTCGTGTAATTATCAATAAAATCGCTTATTTAATTCGGGTAAAAGAATATTTACCTCGACATATTGTTGCCGTGACTTTTACTAATAAAGCGGCTCGAGAAATGAAAGAACGTATAGCCCAATCATTGAGCAAGCCTGAAGCAAGAGGGCTAAAAATTTCAACCTTCCATACCTTAGGATTAGATATTGTACGTCGAGAATATAAACATCTTGGTATCAAAGCTAATTTTTCACTATTTGATGATCATGATCAATTCGCTTTACTAAAAGAGCTTACTCAGCAATGGTTAGATGGTGATAAAGATCTTATTAATCAGTTACGTTCAACTATTTCAAATTGGAAGAATGATATTGTTGATTCAACCATTGCAATGGCGAGAGCACAAACTAATAAAGAAAAGCTATTTGCTCACTGTTATCAACTTTATGAAAAGCAACTTAAAGCATGTAGCATATTAGATTTTGACGATCTTATTTTATTACCGACATTGCTTTTAAAAACCAATGAAGAAGTCAGAGAAAAATGGCAAAACCGTATTCGTTACCTATTAATTGACGAATATCAAGATACCAATACCAGTCAATATGAATTTATTAAATTATTGGTAGGTAGCCGAGCTAAATTTACGGTTGTCGGCGATGATGATCAATCAATTTATTCATGGCGTGGTGCTCGTCCGAAAAATCTAGTTTTACTTAAGCAGGACTTTCCTCAACTAGAAGTGATTAAGTTAGAACAAAATTACCGATCGTCAGGAAGAATATTAAAAGTTGCCAATATTTTAATTGAAAATAATCCTCATATCTTTGAAAAGAAATTATTTTCCGAACTCGGTTATGGAGAACATCTCAAAGTCATTTCAGCCGATAATGAAGAACATGAAGCGGAAAAAGTGGTTAACGACTTAATCGGACATCGATTTGCCAATAATAGCCAATATGGTCAATATGCCATTTTGTATCGAGGTAATCATCAATCTCGTTTAATTGAAAAAATGCTAATGCAATATCGAATTCCTTATCGAATTTCAGGTGGTACATCTTTTTTTGCTCGAATTGAAATAAAAGATTTAATGGCCTATCTTCGTTTATTAACTAATCCTGACGATGATAATGCATTTATCCGGATTATTAATACACCAAAACGTGAAATTGGACCTGTAACTATCCAAAAATTGGGGGAATGGGCAAATCATCGTGGAGTTAGCTTATATCAAGCAAGTCATGATATGGGCTTAACGGAATTACTATCAGGTAAACGCATGGAAACATTACATGGTTTTATTCACTGGTTTGATTCATTGATTGAAAAATCACATATAGAGCCGATGGTTGCCATTCATGAACTCTTACATGGTATTCATTATGAAAGTTGGATCTACGAAACCTCATCTTCACCAACTGCTGGGCAAATGCGTATGCGTAATGTAGAACAGTTGGTGAGCTGGTTAAATGATATGTTACAGGGTGATGATATCGATGAAGGATTAACTTTAGAACAAGCTGTAGCTAGATTTACCTTGCGTGATATGTTAGAGCGTAATGAAACAGAAGAAGAACTGGATCAAGTACAATTAATGACATTACATGCTTCTAAAGGGCTTGAGTTTCCTTATGTATATTTAATTGGCATGTCAGAAGGATTATTGCCACATCAAACCAGTATAGATGAAGACAATATTGAAGAAGAACGGCGGCTTGCTTATGTTGGCATTACTCGAGCACAACGGGAATTAACCTTTTCATTTAGTCGGCAGAAAAAACAATTTGGAGAAACAGTTTATGTAGAACCAAGTCGCTTTTTACTTGAACTTCCTCAAGATGATTTAGCATGGCAAGATCAGCGTCATGAATTATCACCTGAGAAAAAGATGCAACAAGGGCAAAGTCGTTTAGCTATGCTAAAAGCACAAATAGCCAATGCTAAATAAAAGACTAATATTTCAATTGAGATAAGACAGCCATCGAACTGCTATCATGATTTATAATTAAATCTGATTAAATTAGCAATAATAT
>NZ_NASN01000027.1:0-30674 GCF_002142015.1 Gilliamella sp. A7 | reverse complement strand
GCTATTTAAACATGACAAAAATGAATAAAATAGATAATTAAAAAATTTCAATTTTTTATATTATTTTTAATAAATCGACAAAAATAAGTTGCTAGTTAGTCATTTATGTTATATTTTTTACAACAGTTAAATTTAAAGGTTTTATTTTTTATGAATTGTTTTTGTGTTTTCGTTACTAAACACCATCATCACCATCATTCCTGAATAGTCTTCGGGCGATTGGTGCTGGAAGACAAAAGGTCTTCCGGTGATATCGCAAAAGCATTTAGAGAACCCTCGGAAGATCAGTCTTCCGAGGGTTTTTTATTTGTGGTTTATAAATTTATTTAAACAAGTTGGAGAATAATATGTTGGATAATTCACGTTTACGTATAGCAATGCAAAAATCGGGACGTTTAAGCGATGAGTCGAAAAAATTATTGGCGCAATGTGGCATAAAAATCAATTTGCAAGAACAACGCTTAATTGCTTTTGCTGAAAATATGCCAATTGATATTTTACGCGTTCGAGATGACGATATTCCTGGACTAGTTATTGATGGTGTTGTCGATATAGGTATTGTCGGTGAGAATGTGTTAGAAGAAGAAGTTCTTGACAGACAAGCTGAAGGTGAAAATCCACAATATAAAACCTTGCGTCGTCTTGATTTTGGTGGCTGCCGCTTATCAATTGCTGCTCCTCGTGATTTTGTTTACAGTGGCCCAGAATGTTTAAATAATTTACGTATTGCAACCACATATCCTCACCTGCTCCGACGTTATCTTTCACAATATAATGTGAATTTCAAAACCTGTTTACTTAATGGCTCTGTTGAAGTTGCACCACGAGCAGGGCTTGCTGATGTAATTTGTGATTTAGTATCTAGTGGGGCCACACTTGAAGCTAATGGTCTACAAGAAATTGAAGTTATTTATAAATCAAAAGCTTGTTTAATTCAACGAGAAGGTGAAATGTCACCGATGAAACAAGCATTAATAGACAAAGTGATGACCCGTATTCAAGGGGTAATTCAAGCTCGTGAATCCAAATACATTATGCTGCATGCTCCAACAGCCGTATTAGATCAAGTTGTATCATTATTACCAGGTGCTGAAAATCCAACTATTTTACCATTAACTGGCGAACAAAATCGGGTAGCACTACATATGGTGAGTACTGAATCATTATTCTGGGAAACCATGGAAAAATTGAAAGATTTAGGTGCAAGCTCAATCCTTGTATTACCAATTGAAAAAATGATGGAGTAATTAAATGAAACTATCATATTGGCAACAATGTTCAAAAGAAAAACAAGCAGAATTATTAACACGCCCGGCAATTGCAGCTTCCGATGCTATTAGTCAAGCGGTTAACGATATCTTGGTGCAAGTTAAACAAAATGGCGACGAAGCACTTAAAATGTTAAGTAATAAATTTGATAAAGTACAAATTAAGCAAATCAAATTAACAGAAGATGAAATAAAAACTGCGACAAGCCGTGTTAAACCAGAATTAAAACAAGCGATGCAATTAGCTGTAAGTAACATCGAAAAATTCCACCAAGCACAAGTTAGACAAACTATAACTGTGGAAACGATGCCGGGCATCAAATGTCAGTCAGTCACCAGACCAATTGATTCGGTAGGACTGTATATACCAGGAGGTTCGGCACCTTTATTATCTACCGTATTGATGTTAGCAATACCAGCTAAAATTGCTGGTTGCCGTAAAGTAATTTTATGTTCACCACCACCTATTGCTGATGAAATTTTATATGCAGCAGAACTATGTGGAGTGAGCGAGATTTATCAATTAGGTGGCGCGCAAGCAATTGCTGCAATGGCATTAGGTACTGCATCAGTACCAAAAGTTGATAAAATATTTGGCCCAGGTAATGCCTATGTGACCGAAGCGAAGCGTCAAGTTAGTCAAAGACTAGATGGTGCAGCTATTGATATGCCAGCTGGTCCATCCGAAGTATTGGTGATTGCTGACAGTTTTGCTAATCCAGCATTTATTGCCGCTGATCTACTTTCTCAAGCTGAACATGGTCCAGACTCTCAAGTGGTACTACTAACGCCCGATGAAAAAATCGCTCAAGCAGTTTCAATAGAAGTTGATAAGCAATTAGCACAACTGTCACGTCAAGAGATCGCAGAAAAAGCCTTACAAGAAAGTCGACTTATTGTTACTAAAGATTTAGAAGAATGTGTGGATATCAGTAATCGCTATGGACCTGAACATTTAATTATTCAAACGCAAAATGCTGATGAACTAGTTGATAAAATTAATAGCGCTGGCTCCATATTTTTAGGTGATTGGTCACCAGAATCAGCTGGTGACTATGCATCTGGTACTAATCACGTTTTACCTACTTATGGTTATACCGCTACTTATTCAAGCCTTGGCTTAGCCGATTTTCAAAAACGTATGACAGTACAAAAATTGACAGCTGAAGGTTTGCAAGCAATTGGTAACGCAGTTGAGCTAATGGCTCAAGCTGAGCAACTTACCGCCCACAAAAATGCCGTAACTATTCGTTTAACTAAACTTAACTCAGATTCTGAAAAATAGGTGAATAAAATGGACATTAATCAATTAGTCAGAAAGAACGTACAAAAGTTGACTCCTTATCAATCAGCTAGGCGTATAGGTGGTATTGGTGATGTATGGCTAAATGCCAATGAATATCCTGTTGCACCCAATTTTCAGTTAACTGAACAAAGCTTAAACCGCTATCCAGAAGCGCAACCCGAACAAGTGATTAATCGTTATGCGCAATATGCGGGGGTCACCCCAGAACAAGTGATTGTTAGTCGGGGTGCCGATGAAGCAATAGAATTATTAATGCGTGCTTTTTGTGAGCCTGAAACCAATACCGTGCTTTATTGCCCTCCAACTTATGGTATGTATCAAGTCAGTGCCGAAACACTTGGTATAAAGACCAAAACCGTACCAACTAAATCTAATTGGCAACTCGATTTAGACGGAATTAAACAAAATCTAGACAATGTTAAATTGATCTACGTATGTTCACCCAATAATCCAACGGGTAATTTGATAGATCAAGATGATATTAAAACTTTACTTAAATTGGCCGAAAATCGTGCTTTAGTAATTATTGATGAAGCTTATATTGAGTTTTCTCCAAATTCAACCGTTGTGAGATGGCTTGCAGATTATCCTCACCTAGTTATTTTACGAACTTTATCGAAAGCTTTTGCGCTAGCAGGGCTACGTTGTGGCTTTACTTTAGCAAATAAACCAGTAATAGATGCTTTACAGAAAGTCATCGCACCTTATCCTTTAGCAACACCGGTTGCTGATATAGCAACCCAAGCATTAAGTAAAGATGGCATAAATACCATGAAGTTACATGTTATCAATCTCAATAATCAAAAAGAGAAATTAGTGAATCAACTTTCAGCTTTAGAAATCGTTGAAAAAGTTTATCCTAGTGAAGCTAATTATTTATGTGTTAAATTCCAAAGCAATAAAGAGGTATTTAGCAAACTATGGAATAAAGGCATTATTTTGCGTGATCAAAGCAAATCAATTGGCCAAGATGGTTTTATTCGAATTTCGATTGGTACACAAGCCGAATGTGAAGCAGTAATAACAGCACTCAAAGCGATATAATAGGAGCAAGTATGTTACAAAAATATTTATTTATCGATCGTGATGGAACATTAATAGTTGAACCGCCTATTGATTATCAAGTTGATAGTTTTGAAAAACTTGCATTTGAACCTAATGTGATCCCGGCACTACTTAAACTACAAGCAGCTGGTTATAAATTAGTAATGGTTACCAATCAAGATGGATTAGGAACCAGTAGTTATCCGCAAGCTGATTTTGATGGACCGCATAATTTAATGATGCAAATATTCGAATCACAAGGTGTTAACTTTGAAGATGTGCTGATCTGTCCTCATTTTCCTCAAGATAATTGTGAATGTCGTAAGCCGAAAATTACCTTAGTTCTACCTTATTTAACCAGTGGTAAGTTGGATAAACAAAACAGTTTTGTCATTGGTGACCGAGTCACAGATATGCAGCTTGCTGAAAATATGCAAATAAACGGATTACACTATAATCCAGAAACACTTAATTGGAATGAAATTACCCAACGTTTAACCACAGCTGATCGTTATGCTAAAGTCGAACGAAACACCAAAGAAACCAAAATTTTGATTGAAGTTTGGTTAGATAGACAAGGTGGTAGTCAAATTAATACCGGCATTGGTTTTTTTGATCATATGCTTGACCAAATCGCAACCCATGGCGGTATTAAATTGAATATTCAAGTAGAAGGTGATTTACATATTGATGATCACCACACTATTGAAGATACGGGTCTTGCTCTTGGCGAAGCGCTAAAAAAAGCACTCGGCGATAAACGAGGTATCACTCGTTATGCATCTGTTATTCCTATGGATGAGTGCTTAGCAAAATGTGCAATGGATATTTCAGGTCGGCCTTACCTCAAGTTTTCGGCGCAATTTAGTGATCCGAAAGTTGGCGATATGAGTACACAAATGGTTGAACATTTCTTCTATTCTCTAAGTTATACTATGGCAATTACCTTGCACATTGAAACAACTGGTGATAATGACCACCACCGTATCGAAAGCTTATTTAAAGCCTTTGCTAGAACACTCAAACAGGCGATTAAAATTGAAGGTGACAGATTACCTAGCTCGAAAGGAGTGTTATAGATGAAAATTGTCATTCTAGATACTGGCTGTGCTAATCTTTCCTCAGTCAAATATGCAATACAGAGATTAGGCTATAATCCAATTATTAGCCTTGATCCTGATACAGTACTCGAATCAGACAAACTGTTTTTACCAGGTGTCGGTTCTGCTTCTGCTGCAATGCAAAAATTAGAAGAACGTAATTTAATTGAGCTTATCAAAGTCTGTACTCAACCAGTATTAGGCATCTGCCTTGGTATGCAACTTTTAGCTGATTATAGCAATGAAGGTCATGTCGATACCTTAGGTATTATTCACGAAAAAGTAGTACAAATTCCTGATTGTGGATTACCACTACCACATATGGGCTGGAATCAAGTCAACCCAAAAGCCGGGCATCATCTATTTAGAGATATTCCTGATGGTGCTTACTTTTACTTTGTACATGGATACGCCTTACCATTATGCTCATCAACTATCGCAGAAACCAATTACGGCGAAAGCTTTACTGCTGCCGTACAAAAAGACAACTTTTACGGTGTGCAATTTCATCCAGAGCGTTCTGGCTTAGCCGGTGCAAAATTGCTCAAAAACTTTTTGGAGATGTAACTATGGCAGTTTATCCTATTATTATTCCCGCACTTGATTTAATTGATGGTACTGTTGTGCGGTTACATCAAGGTGATTATGACCAAAAACGAGATTATGGTAATGATCCCTTAGCTCGTCTACAAGATTATCAAAAGCAAGGTGCGAAACTATTACATCTGGTTGATTTAACTGGAGCTAAAGATCCACAAGCTCGACAAATCTCATTGATAAAATCCCTGATTAATGGTGTACAAGTTCCAGTACAAATTGGTGGTGGAATTCGGACAGAAGAAGATGTTAAAGCATTATTATCCACAGGTGCAACTCGAGTAGTTATTGGTTCAACAGCTATTAAACAACCTGATTTAGTAAAAAAATGGTTTGATACTTATGGCTCTGAATCGTTGGTATTAGCCTTAGATGTTCGTATTGACCAACAAGGTAACAAAAACGTCGCTATCCATGGTTGGCAAGAGGATTCTAAACAGACATTGGAACAAGTTATTGATGATTATCTACCCTATGGCTTGAAACATGTACTATGTACAGATATTTCTAAAGATGGAACGCTAAGTGGTTCTAATGTAAAACTATATCAAGAGATCAGCCAAAAATATCCACAAATTGCGTTTCAAGCTTCTGGTGGGATTGGTCAAATAGATGATGTTAAAGCATTAAAAGATAGTGGTGTTGCCGGTGTTATTGTTGGTAGAGCATTATTAGAAGGTAAATTTACAGTTCAGGAGGCGATTTCATGTTGGCAAAAAGGATAATACCTTGTTTGGATGTGCGTGATGGGCAAGTTGTAAAAGGAGTGCAATTTCGTAATCATGAAATCATCGGTGATATTGTACCATTAGCCAAACGTTATGCCAAAGAAGGGGCTGACGAATTGGTATTCTATGATATTACAGCCTCATCCGACGGTCGAGTCGTTGACAAAAGTTGGGTGGCAAAAGTCGCTGAAGTCATAGATATCCCCTTTTGTGTCGCTGGCGGTATAAAAACGGTTGAAGATGCAGCACAAATTTTAACTTTTGGTGCTGATAAAATTTCAATCAACTCTCCTGCGTTAGCTAATCCGAGTTTAATTACAGAGTTAGCTGATTGTTATGGAGTACAATGTATCGTGGTAGGGATCGATACTTGGTATGATAAAGATTCCGATAGTTATCATGTTTATCAATTTACTGGTGATGAAAAGCGCACTGTAGCAACCAAATGGGATACGCTTGATTGGGTGCAAGAAGTACAAAAACGAGGCGCAGGTGAAATAGTGCTAAACATGATGAATCAAGATGGCGTCCGTAATGGTTATGATCTGAAACAACTAAAAACAATTCGAGAAGTTTGTCATGTACCACTGATTGCATCTGGTGGCGCTGGTACTATGGAGCATTTTTTGCAAGCTTTTCAAGAAGCCAATGTTGATGGTGCATTAGCCGCTTCCGTCTTTCACAAACAAATAATTAATATTGGTGAACTTAAACAATATTTAGCTCAAAATGGAGTAGAAATCCGATTATGTTAACTCAACATTCCCAAATGCAAATAGACACGAAACAGCTTGATTGGCAAAAAGTTGATAATTTAATGCCGGTTATCATACAACACAATGTTTCTGGTGAAGTGCTTATGCTTGGCTACATGAATCAAGAGGCATTAAACCAGACACAAACTAGTGGCAAAGTAACCTTCTATTCGCGCACCAAACAACGCTTATGGACTAAAGGTGAAACATCAGGTAACTTTTTAAATGTGGTAAGTATCTCGACCGATTGTGATAATGATACCCTACTGATTTTAGTTAATCCAATTGGCCCTACTTGTCATACTGGAACAAATAGCTGTTTTAACAATAACCAGACTGAATGGGGCTTTTTATACAATTTAGAACAATTACTTGGTGCTCGTAAAAATGCTGATCCTAAATCATCTTATACGGCAAAACTCTACCATGATGGTACGAAGCGTATTGCCCAAAAAGTGGGAGAAGAAGGTGTTGAAACTGCATTAGCAGCTACAGTACACGATAAAGAAGAGTTAAAAAATGAATCAGCCGATTTAATTTATCACTTATTAGTCTTACTACAAGATCAAAATCTCTCAATGCAAGATGTCATTGCTATTTTAAAAGCTAGACATAAATAACATTAGTCACCAAGCACAATCTGTTGTGCTTGGTGTTTAAAATTTATAAGCAAAAGATTTTCCTACTACCTAACTGGTAACTTGATCCCATTAAACATAGCCTGTACCGCCACATTATTTTCACATAAGATGAGTCTATCAACTGTTTGCCTACTTAAATGTGCTGAAAACTGGTTGATAAAATCATACATATAATTACGTAAAAAAAGCGAACGAGCAAAGGCAATATAAGTGGTACTATATGGAAAAATATGCCCTGCATTAAGTACCACAAAATCACTATCCGAGCTTTCATTAACCGCCATTTTAGCGACAATGCCAACACCTACTCCTAACTTAACATAAGTCTTAATCAATTCTGCATCAGTAGTACTAAAAACAATATTTGGAGTTTGATTAGCTTTAATAAAAGCCTGATTCAAATCAGATCCATCATTAGAAAAGTCATAACTGACTAAAGGATATTTAGACAATTCGTCGATAGAAATTAAACTACTTTTAGCTAATGGGTGATCTTTCATTACAATCACAGCTTGGTTCCAATGATAACAAGGTATAGCAATCATATCATCGCTAAGTTCAGATAAATCAGTAATGATAGCGAAATCAGCTTGGCCTGTTTGCGCTTGTAAAAGACATTGTGGCGACGATCCCTGTTCCATATGGAGTGTTATATTAGGATACTGTTGCATGAATTGCTGAATAACAATTGGTAAAGTATAACGAGCTTGAGTATAAGTTGTAGTAATGGTTAATGTGCCTTGATTAGGCTGGCTAAATTCTTTAGCAATAATTTTGATATCTTGCGATTTAGTTAAAATCTCCCTAGCTAAAGCAATAATCTTTTCGCCAACGGGAGTAACTTCGGAAAGATGTTTACCGACACGCGTAAAAATTTGCACATTAAGTTCATCTTCCAACAATTTGATCTGTTTACTAATCCCAGGCTGTGAGGTATACAGTTTTTCAGAGGTAAGTGACACATTTAGATCGTTATTGACGACTTCAACAATATAACGCAGTTGTTGCAACTTCATGACAAAGGCTCCTTTAACTGTATACCTTACCCTCTTTTTAAAACTCTCCAAAAAGTCAAAAAGAGGGAAACCGTAAGGTAATTCCTTTCACACTTTAGCACAAACAAAAACAGCTTTTTATACTAAAACGATTCCTTAACCTGATGATTTTACATAAAATAATCAGGTGTTCTTACCTATTTTTTACTATTAATCCACTTACCATCAACGTATTGCATTACCCAACCGGTTGATTTGCCATTAACTTCCGAAGTAACATACTGCTGTTTACTTTTACGACTAAATCGTACAATAGCTGGATTACCTTCTGGATCTTGACTCGGTGCTTGCGTTAAATAGACAAATTTTTCGGGTAAACGCTCTTTAAAACGTTGTAGTTCTTCAATTAGTGGAGCACGAGTTTCTCTTGATTTTGGAAAATTATGCGCAGCTAAAAAGATACCTGAAGCACCATCTCGTAATACAAAATGCGCATCTGACTTAGTACATTTTAACTCAGGCAGATCAACAGGATCTTCTTTAGGTGGTGCCACATCACCATTTTTTAAGATTTTACGAGTGTTTTTACAATCTTGATTGGTACATCCCATATAAAGTCCAAAACGGCCAGATTTAAGATGCATTTCTGATCCACATTTTTCACATTCAATGATTGGACCTTCATAGCTTTTTACCTTAAATGTGCCATTTTCAACCAACGAACCATCACAAATTGGATTATTACCACAAATATGTAATTTACGCTCATTATCAAGCAAATAACTGTCCATAGCCGTATGACATTTTGGACAACGTTTAAGTGCTCTTAGCGCATCAGTTTCGGCTGTCTCTGCCTCTTCCAGAATATTCAATGTTTCATATTCTGGAATTAAATTAATTGTTTGCTTACAACGCTCTTTAGGAGGTAATGCATAACCAGAACACGCTAAAAATACACCTGTACCAGCAGTTTTAATGCCCATTTCACGACCACAATTAGGGCATTTAATTTCTGGCGTTAAAACTAGCGGATTAAGTTGCATACCACCATGATCAGGATCTTGTTCAGCAATGGTTAAATGTTGGCTAAAATCATCAAAAAATTGATCTAAAACTTCACGCCATTCCTGCTTTTTATTGGCAATTTCATCAAGTGCATGCTCCATACGAGCAGTAAAATCGTAACTCATTAAGTCATTGAAATTTTCACTTAAGCGATCTGTGACAATTTCGCCAATTTTTTCTGCATAAAAACGACGATTATCTAATCGTACATAACCACGATCTTGAATAGTTGAGATAATCGTTGCATAAGTAGAAGGACGACCAATCTCCCGTTTTTCAAGTTCTTTAACTAATGACGCTTCGTTGTAACGAGCAGGAGGCTTAGTAAAGTGTTGATTAGGATCTAAGCCAATTAATTCCAACATATCTTGCATAGATACTGCTGGCAACATCTTATCTTCATTATTTTTAGTTAATTGTGGTTGCACTCTTGTCCAACCATCGAAACGTAAGGTTCGACCTTTAGCTTTTAAGGTAAAATCACCCGCTTTAACTGTTATAGTTGTTGAGTTATATTCAGCAGAAGTCATTTGGCAAGCCACAAATTGACGCCAAATTAATTGATACAATTTAGCCGCATCAACCTCAACATCGCCAAGGCTATCCGCTAGAATATTCACGTCTGATGGACGAATTGCCTCATGCGCCTCTTGCGAATTTTTCTTACTGCTATAAACGTTAGCTGATTTCGGCAAATACTTTTCACCGAAGTTTTGACCAATGTAATCTCGAACCATAGTTAACGCATCCTGACTCAAATTAGTCGAGTCAGTACGCATATAAGTGATATAACCAGCTTCATATAGGCGTTGTGCTAACATCATCGTCTTTTTAACACCAAAACCTAAACGGGTGCTTGCTGCTTGTTGCAAAGTTGAAGTAATAAATGGGGCAGTTGGATTACTTTTAGTCGGTTTTTCTTCAATACTGGTAACTTGATATTGGCTTTTATTTAATTCATCCAAGGCAATATCAATAGCAACACGATCCTTAGGTTCAAACGCATCATTTTTATAATGCGTTACTTGCATAGTTAATTGTTCTTGATAAGCAGTTTTTAAATCAGCATAAAGATCCCAGTACTCTTCAGGAATAAATGCATGAATTTCTCGCTCACGTTCAACCACTAAGCGTACCGCAACTGATTGAACACGCCCTGCTGATAAGCCACGAGCAACTTTTTTCCAAAGTAGTGGTGATAGCATAAAGCCAACCACGCGATCCATAAATCGTCTTGCTTGTTGAGCGTTAACCCGGTCCATATCCAACATTGCTGGATGATTAAAAGCATTTTTAATCGCCGTTTTGGTGATCTCGTTAAATACGACTCGACGATACTTATTATCATCGCCACCAATAACATCTTTTAGATGCCAAGCGATAGCTTCCCCTTCTCTATCCAAGTCGGTTGCAAGATAAATCATATCGGCATCTTTGGCTAACTTTTTAAGTTCAGCAACCACTCGTTCTTTGCCGGGTAAAATTTCATAATGCGCTTGCCAGCCATTGTAAGGATCAACGCTCATACGATCGACTAACACTTGTTTTTCCGATCGTTTAACTTTTTTCTCTGCTTTATCTTTACTTGTTTTTTCAGTGCGTTGACTACTACCACTCACTGGAAGATCGCGAATATGTCCGACACTTGATTTAACTACGAAATCTTTGCCAAGATATTTATTAATCGTTTTTGCCTTGGCTGGTGATTCCACAATAACAAGGGATTTTCCCATAATTAAACCTATTTATCCTGTAGTTTAAGTTATTTACCGTCTATATTGACATCAAGTAATGACAGTAAATCATCTTTAATTGTCGATACTTTACTAGCATATTGCTCTTTTTGCTCAGCATCTTCAATTAGTTGTGTAATTGTTTGTGACAACGTACATCCTCGGCGTTTAGCTAAATTAGCCAATCGTTGCCAGACTAGAAATTCCAGATCAATAGACTTTTTACGTGTATTTTGCTGTTCAGCATTAAAATGTCGTTTTCGTCGTGCTCGAATGGTTTGCTTCATACGATTATCTAAATCTGGATTTAAATGCTGCTTAATCCAATCAATAACCGCAGTCGGTTTGTGTTCCAATAACAATAATTCATTTACGGCTTGCTCTGCTGCACTCTTCTCAATATAACGAGTGATAAGCTCTCCTTCCAAATGCCTTTTTACTAAATAGTGCCACTTCCAACCGCATTCAAGGTTTTCTAACTGCTGGTATTTCATCGGTTCACCTTGTGACGCTGTAACTAAATATGTTAGTTGTAACATAATCTTGACACACAATAAAGAAAATTATTGCATTTGACAAATTTTTTATAAATCTGCTATCGTTGACCCTTAACTTTAGATCTTTTTTTAAGGAATCAAAAATAATGGCAAAAGCCGATGTTATTTATATTAATGGTTACATCTATACCGCTGACCAATACGATACGATTTGTGAAGCGATTGCAATTCAAAATGGCTATATTATTGCAACCGGCAGCACGCAAGAGATAAATAACACTCAATATGTTGATAATTATACGGTAATCTATGATCTACAAGGTAAAACCATGATGCCAGGAATTATTGATGCCCACTTACATACATTTTGGGGCGGCATGCAATTATCTTCATGTAACCTAAATTACCAGAGTTTAACTGTAGATGATACTTTAGCCATCATTCAACAATATTTAGACAATGATTCCGTTCACAATAGTGGTAGTTGGTTACAAGTTCGAGGCTGGTTACGCCAAGAAGTTTTACCAATTGGTACAGATATCACCCGATTCGATCTGGATAAACTTAACACTCAACGTCCTATCATTCTATTTTCAAATGATTGCCATACGCTAGTTGCCAACAGCATTGCTTTAGAAAAATTTGGCCTTGATCGTAATACACCTGAACCATCAGATGGCAAAATTGGGCGTACTGAAGATGGCGATTTAAATGGTATACTAGAAGACGCCCCAGCAATGCGTGCATTTGACAGTATTTCCAAACTTACCGACGAACAAGCTGTAAACATTGCTAAATTATCACAAGAAGAATTAAACAAGCAAGGTGTAACAGCGGTAATGGATGCGCGGATAACAGAAACACAAGCCGATGCATTTCTAAAATTACAACAACAAGATCAACTGTCAATCCGATTATTTGGCGCCCGAGAATTACCACCTGATGATGTTGGTAGTATTGAAGATATTCCAGCTGTCATTGATCGCGTTAAACAATTTGCTGAACGTTATAATGACAAAAACTGGCAACCAAAACCAGGAATTAAAGTATCTCATACCAAATTATTTGTCGATGGTGTAATGCAAGCACCATTAATGACTGCTCGTTTATTGACACCTTATCAATTAGAAAATGAAAAAGATCGTTATGGTGACCTTTATTATTCGATAGAAATGCTAGATGCATTAATTTTAGAATCATCACGAGCAGGCTTTCATCCACACATGCACACCGTTGGTGAAGGCGCTATTGAAGTGGTGCTTAATGCAATTGAAAAGATGCGTAAGGCACTCCCAGGTTCAGATATTCGTCCAAGTACAGCTCATAATGAACTTAGTGCAATGCATCAATTTGCCCGTTATAAACAATTAAACGCAAATGTTGTTTTTTCATTCCAGTGGGCAGGCTGTAGTTCAGCAATGATTGAACAGTATAAAACGCTATTTGGTGCTGAACGTTATAATGGTTTAGAAGCACATGGTCAATATATTGATGCTGGGGTAACTTGTGCTTTTGGTAGTGATTGGCCAATTGATCCGCTTAATGAATGGTATGATTTCCAAATAGCTATGACTAGACAGATTGATGCTGAACATCCACGTTTAAATAGTGATCGCAATTTAACAGCACTTGAAGTACTACGCTGTGCTACTATTGGTGCTGCTTATGTTCTAAAACAAGATGACTATATAGGATCTATTGAGAAAGGTAAGTTTGCTGATGTAATTATTTTAGATCGTAATCCCTTTACCATTCCAGCAACAGATATACAAAACGTCAAAGTATTAACTACAATTGTAGGCGGAAAAACAGTTTATCAACAAGCATAATCCACCTTATCTATTGTTTTTTTAACTACCACCCTGCTATCAACAGGGTGTTTTTTTATAACTAATCAACATCAAACGTCTGCAATCTTCGGTTGGTAAATACATTTTTCAAACAACAACAAAGCCATCAAATAGCCAATTAAATTATTCAAGTTTGATAGTTATTGAACATAATTAAGAAACTGACTTATTTTTTTTATCAAAAAAAGCTCACAAATTATGCGGACTTATGATCTTTACTAAAATTTAGCTTGCATAATTATAATAATGTGGGAGAATTCCCTGCCGCTTTAAGCGGGTAAAAAGGCAAAACTATACTTAGTAGTTTTTTATTGTTTTTTGGGACAGAGGAGCAAATTAAGTCATGTCCGCAATAAAAATGAAACGAGTTTTAACCACACCTGCATTGATTGCATTTGGTTTAGCTTATATGGTTCCTTTAGGGATCTTTACCACTTATGGGGAAGTTACCGTTGTCAGTAATGGACACTTACCTATAGCCTATATTATCACCCTTGCCATGATCTTTTTCACAGCATTAAGTTATTGCCGAATGGCAAATAAATTACCTATTGCTGGTTCGGCTTATACCTATGTACAACGAACTTTTGGTGGAAAAGCCGGTTTCTTGGTTGGTTGGGCACAAATTCTTGATTACCTATTTTTACCAATATTAAATTACTTGGTTTTAGGGATCTATCTACATGAACTATATGATAGTATTCCTGCTTATGTATATGTATTGGTATCAATTGTAGGTGTAAGTGTATTAAATTACCTTGGAATCAAGTTAATTAATTGGGCCAATATTACTTTGAATTTCTTTCAAGCATTATTCATCGTATTGTTTATCATTTTAACATTGACAAATGTTCATTTAACACCTGAAACAATGTTAAAACCAATATCAGTGACAAGCGATGATTTTAGTGGTTTATTTTCTGGAGCTGCCATATTATGTCTTGCCTTCTTAGGTTTTGATGCCATAGCAACATTAGCAGAAGAATCCAATGATGCGAAAAAAACCTTACCAAGAGCAATTATCGGCACCGTATTGATTGCTGGTTGTATATTTTTAGTTGTCTCATATTGTGCGCATTTAGCTTACCCACAATGGACAGATTTTGTTAATAATAAAGATACCGCCAGTTTAGATGTAATGCGTAAAGTTGATAGCATAAGTCATCTAACCAATATACTTGGCAAATACGGTAATGATTTTATGTATAATTTCTTCCAAACCGCTTATTTGACAGGTGTATTTGCCTCTACAATGACCGCACAAACAAGTGTGTCACGAATCTTTTATGCAATGGGGCGTGAAGGTGTGTTACCAAAACAGATCTTCTATAAAATTCATCCGCGTTTTCGAACACCTTATTTATCAATTATTTTTGTTTCCTGTTTTTCACTACTCTCTTTGGTACTTGATTTAAGTTTAGTCGTTTCGATGATCAGTTTTGGCGCCTTAGTAGCCTTTACCTTCGTTAACCTATGCGTAATCAAAAGCTACCTAAGTGGTACGGAAAAAACAGTACCAATGCTTTTAAAATATGGATTAATGCCAGCAATTGGCGTATCACTTTCGTTATGGCTATGGACCAGTCTTGAAACGACAGCGATGACGGTAGGTTTAATTTGGTTAGTAATTGGATTTTGTTATTTACTTTACCTAACTCAAGGTTTTACCAAATCATTGCCTTCTATTGATCATACAGAATTAGATTCAATTATTGAAGATTAAATTAATCTATTAGGTCTACTTGAAAGTATTTAGTTAATGCCCTTTTAAAAAATAATCCCGTCGACCTTTGGTCGACGGGATTTTCACTTCTGAGTAAATAAAATAAGCTAGATAAAATTGCTTAAAATTATTCACCAAAGCCAGTAGCAAATAATTCGCGGATTTCATCCATTGCTGCTTGTTCATCTTCACCATCACAGATGATTTCAACAGTTGAACCACCTTTAACACCAGCACCAAGTAAACCCATCATGCTTTTTAATTTAATGGCTTTATCGTTATAAACAAGTTCAATTGATGATTTATAACGGCCAGCTAATTTAACAAGAGTTGTTACAGGGCGTGCATGTAAACCAGTTGAATTTTTTACTACCATTTGCTCTTTTAACATATTACAGTCCTTACATATATCTAACGTTAATACAATGCATGTATTTATATCATAAATTAACTTTTTTTGCTCTTTTTTAGCATCAATTTTTAAAATTAATTGATTAAATGCTAGTTTTAATAATATTTTTTTATCACACTAAAAGCTATGCACCCCAAAAATATCTTACTATATGAAAAAATATCGGTGCAGCAAAGCAAATAGAATCAAATCGATCTAGTATACCACCGTGACCACCTATCAGTTTACCCCAATCTTTTACACCACGATCACGTTTAATAGCTGACATAACCAAACCGCCCATAAATCCCAATAAAGTGATCATTAAAGAAATAAGCCCTGATTGTATAAAAGTAAACGGAGTGATCCAGCACATACAGGCACCAATAAAGCTGGCAGATAAAACACCACCTATGAAACCTTCAATCGTCTTTGATGGTGAAACTTTAGGGCTAATTTTATGTTTACCAAACAATTTGCCAAATACGTACTGCAAAACATCTGATAATTGAACAATTAATACTAAATAAGCAATAAGTAATAAATTACGGCCTTGGTAATTTTCGATATCTAATACTAATAATGCTGGCACACACGAGATACTATATACCGTAATCATTAATCCCCATTGTACATCGGCTATTCTCGCCAAAAAATTAGCGGTTGAACCTGTTATCGTAGCAAATATCGCCAAAAACAAGAAAGCATAAACTGGAATAAAGATACTAAACAGACCGTACCATGCCAAGGCAACCAAAATATATTGCACAGGTAACGCAACAGCAAAAGCAAAGATTAGGGCGAAATAGTCATAGCGATTGATAGGAGTTAAAATAAGAAACTCTCGCAATGCCAAAGCTGAAATTACAAAAAACAAAAAAATCACCGCCAGTTGCCCAAACCAAAACGCTAAACCAATAATAGCAACCATTACCCACCACGCATTGATGCGAGTATTTAAATTATCGATAACACTATTTGGTGATGTAAGACGATATTTTAACAATTGACCAATAATTGTTGCCACTAACAAAAACAAGCCGATGCCCAAAAATAATAATAGCGTATCATATTGGAAATGAGACATCTCAGCGCTCCTTGTATTGCTGTAGTGATAATCTAATAACTTAAGATAATAGCATTAATTACCATAAAAACGACTAAACAAATTTGTAATAAAAATAGAACTATCTGCTTTTTAAATAGGGATAAAATCCCTTTTTGCCGTTCAGTGATCGTTCTTGATGATTGATGAGGTTTGATTAGTTGCAAATTGGCTAATGCTTTATCTATGGCTAACAGCTCTTCAGATAAATGATCAACATGCTCAGATAAATATTCAAACAATTTTTTATCAAAATCTATCCTTATTGCATAATACTTACTCATTAAACCTAAAATAAAAATAATTAGACAACAGATAGTTAATAGTGTTAGCGAAATATGAATCAAAGCGACAAAAGCAGCTAATGTGGTCAATAGCATCGAAAAAAGATTAATCTGTTTACTTATCGATAAAAAACAACAAAACATTACTAAATCTATTTTAGTCACACTATTTTGCGACCGATCATTACTACTCAACATATCACTATCTCATCTTTAAAGTCAGCCAACCAATTGGATAAAATCAGTCGTTGCTGGTTAGAAATCACAATTGAATTCCGCTGTTCTTTTACTATATCTATCGCCTGTTGTAGAGTACTAGCTCTTTTAGTCCACAATAACCATGCAATAACTGCAGTCGCACTCCTGGAATAACCTAAAGCGCAACATACTAATAGTTTACCCTGCTGTCGATAATGTTCGATAGTTTGTGCAGCCTGCTGACACTCCTGTTGTGATAATGGAGTCATATCTAAAACAGGGATAAGCTTATAGTTACCGTTAAAACATCCAATTGGCAACTCGGCGCAAAGATCAACAACCGATATAAAATGATTTTGATTTAGCGTTTTTGTGGACGGAATGCGACCTAAATAAACTTTATCAATAATTAAATCATCAGTTGGATGTTTAATTGTCCATAACCGTGAATTGAGCCACATAATAGCAAAAAATGGCCAATAGAGCAGATAAACGGCTAATTTAAAATGACCATTTTGCTGTTTTTGCAAACCAGATGCGCCAAACAATAAATAATTAGCAGCAATCAATAGCCAAGCGCCAGCCAACCATAACAACCAGAGTGCCCAGCCAGAAAAGTAAATAGCTATAATGAGTGACAGTAAGCATAAACAAAAATAGATCATCGCCCAAATATAATTTTTAGTTAATGGTCGATGTTTTAACGGCGTCTTCATATTATCTGGCCATAACCAAATAGAAAAACACCCTACCCATAATCCAGTTGGAATATCGAAAAAATGATGTTGCCAAGTCGTTAAAACCGAAAGTGCAATTAAAAAACACCAAAAATGTAATATATAACGACCAACCCCACGAAAATATTGAGCATAAAATTGCCACAAAATAACTAATAGTGTGATGTGTAATGAAGGAGCTTGATTAAATGGCTTATCAAATCCCATTAAAATATCAAACATCAACCCCAAAAATCCATCCAAAGCTGGCCGTTCAAAATAGAATTTAAGCGGAAAAATTAGAAAACAGATAATACAAATCACTTGTGCCGTTAACAACCGTAAACCAAGATTTTTCAGTGATTGCCAAGAAGATGTTAAAAGAATAGCTAATCCATACATTAGGTCGATAGACCAATAAGGAATTATCGTCCATGACCAAAGTGGAATAGAATATTCCCAGCTAAAAAATAGACTTGCGACATCCTCACGCTGAGAAGTTAGCCAGTTGGCAAAATTATAGCTAGCAAAAAAGAATACTGATAAACTGGCTAACCATACACATTTATAGACATTAAGTCGGTTAAAGAGTTTTAACATAATCAATGCGAAGTTCGTTGTGCCAGTGATACGGTAAAAATCCCCCACTGATCTACTAACATGGTCACTTTACTAAAACCAGCTTCGGCAACTAACTGATCCATCTCGAGCTGTGTTCGGCGTCGCATGATCCATGGTTGCCCTTCTCGATGTGAAGTTAACGCTCTAGCAATAAATTCTAATTGGGGATGCCAAGGTTGATTGGTATAAAGTAAATATCCACCTTGTGGAATTACATCAGCCAAGCCAGATAAAGATTGCTGTAACAGTTGATTATCGCCAAATAATTCATACAATCCTGATACCACAGCTAAATTAGGCTGCGGTGATAACTGTGCAAGTTGCTCACGGTTAAATGCATCGCCTTTTTCAAAACGAACGATATTGCTTAAACCTTGTTGCTCAATTAGTGCTTGTCCATTACGGATATTAATATCACTATAATCACGCAATAAGACTGAATTAGGTTTATTAGCGATTTGATTAATGGTTTCTATAATATATCGACCATGCCCTGCAGCTATATCAACAATATTCACTTCGACAGATTGTTGTTGTAACAGTTCAATTGTTTGCTTTAAGAGTTGTTCCAGATGAATTTTTCGTTGCCGAATCCCTCGCCAACCAATAGATTGTAAATAGAGATAATCAAAAAATTGCCCTAATTTTGAATTGCCGGAAGGCTCATTTCGATAAACATAATCAAGTGTACTACCGGAATCAAAACCCGTTTCAAATCCTAGTTTAATTCCATCCGACATATTACTAGCATATTTCAAGGTCGCTTTAACTAACTTCCAATACCATGGCTTAAGCCAACCCACAGGTGGTAAAGCTAACTTATCGGTTTCTGTTCGAGTATAACCAACCCGATCGGCATTAGTTAACAGTGGAACATTAGGTTGATTAGCAAAACAACCTTGAATAAATCGCCTTGCTCTATCAATTGCCATATAGCGTTCTTTTTCACCAAAGGTATCATGATAAAATTTTGGTAGGATATGAAACTCTTTTTGATTGGTTCCTAAATTATCATAAAACGCCTGTTGCGGTTTTCGTCGCACCACAAAATCACAACCAGAAACTAACAACTGTGTAGGGACCGTGATTGCGTTGGCATCCTTAACAATGCGATCTGCTACCGTATACAAATCAAGCAGTAATCTAACCGAAATAGGTTTAGTAATTAAAGGGTCTTTATTAAAAGAGTCTGCTCGGCTGCTATCATGGGTTAGTAAATTAGGTTTGACATAACTATTTACAAAGAAATTGCCTTTCAAGTTATATAACAACTTAAGTCCAGGTACCGCTAATGGCACATATAATTTAACGCTAAATGCTGGCGAACCTAACACTAATGCACGAATATTCGGTACATAATCATGCACCCAACCAGCAGCAATTACGGCTCCAACACTTTGAGCGATAATAGCAATATCTTGCATATCAATTGCATATTCTTTAATGATGTGCTGTATAAAACAGTTGGCATCTTTTATCAGAGTGGCAAAATTTACCGCATCACCACGTTGACCATCAGATTGGCCATTTCCTCGCGCATCCCAAGCAAAAATATGGAAATCAGGTAATTCCAGCTCTTCTGCTAAATGAGCCATTCGTCCAGAATGTTCATGCCCACGATGAAAAAGTACAATTGCTTTTGAAGGCGTTTTAGTATCACTATCGACTGCAGGCCAATAACGATAAAATAATTGACAGCCATCATGACTAATAAATGTGTTTTGCTGCTGTTCACGCATTGATTATTCCTTGTTATATTTCGCTTCTTGCAATCCTTTTTTTACTCTGTTAATCACCGTAATAAGTAACAAAAAGGTGATAAACCATAATAAAACATTAAGCCAGTCAAGTGGCAATAGGTAGGTTGCTATTCCTAAACTGATTAGACTAAAAACTAAAGCTCGATCGCTTTTCCCCATTGGGCCATCATAACGACGAGAGCTACCAATCATCACACCTAGTACACCTGCGTACTCAGTTAAAAATGATAACAATATCACTAATAACATCAAACTAGTATTGACTTGATTTATTTGAGTAAAGATTAATAGCAGGGCACAATCGGAGATCACATCACAAATCTCATTTAAATAGGCTCCTAGATTAGATTTTTGGCGATAATCTCTAGCTAACATACCGTCAATAGCATTAAGAGCCATCCGAATAAACATCCATATGGGTATTAACAAAAATAGCCATTGATGATCTGCAAAAAAGCCGACTAATAAAGCAATCAATATCGATCCCACACAAGCAGCTAAAGTGACTTGATTAGCGGTTATTCGTGAATAGTATAGTGAATTCACATAGGGACGAAGCAATGTTTGAAAGCGAGATTTTAATTGATAAATAGAAACCACTGTTTGTTCCTCAATGTGCGATTATACAATCCGTTGTAATTGTGCATACTTTAATGAACTTACCATAAAATGTAAACGGTTAAGAACATTAACTTCACCAGCACCGTCATCAAAATCCAAATAGAGCAGATTTAATTTTGGATTAAGATCACGCATTCGCTTCTCAACTCCTTTAGAAACAACATGATTAGCAATGCAGCCAAACGGTTGCAAACTTATAACATTATTGATGCCATGCTCTGCAAAGGTCATAATTCCTGCAGGAATTAACCAACCCTCGCCATAATGATTGGCCAAACTTAAAATTTCCTCTGCTTTTTTTGCCATATCACGAATATTATGAAATGGCTGATAATGTTTAAAGCCAGATAGAATCTGGTTGGTTTTAACAATATACTTTTGCACCACCTTTTCAAAAAAATGAACAAAATAAGCGACGAAGCTCTTGTTAACAATATAATTATCGACATTACTATCATAGTTAACAAAACATTGCGCAAAAAACTCAATCATTGGCGGAATAACCGGTTCAATACCCTGATCAACAAGCCAATCAACACTATGTTGATTACCGAAACTATTATATTTAACATAAATTTCACCAACAATACCAATTTGTGGGCAATCTTTATTTAATGTCTCGATTTGATTAAAATGATCCACAGCCTCTTTTAACAGCGCAAAGATCGCCTTTTTGCCTTTATGTTGATTGATAAGTTGCTGTAATTTTCTGATATAGAGTTCTTTCAATTGGTTTGCTTGTTGTTTAAATTTGGCTCTAGGCGCAATCGAATAGAACATCTTCGAAATCGAATCAGTAAATAACATCGCAAAAAAAGTCGTTGGCAAAGTTTTTAGCCAATTAATTCTAAATCCTGGTTGCTCAATTTCATTAATATTACCGGTACTGAGCGACACAATGGGAATATCTTCGAAACCATTACTAATCATTGCTTTCTTAATCAATGAAAGATAACTACTCGCTCGACACTGTCCACCCGTTTGAGTAATGCCGATAGCCACTTCATCACGTTGATATTTACCTGAATTAAGAGCTTTAATAATATCACCAACAATAATGGTCGCTGGATAGCATATCTCGTTATTGCAATATTTAAGTCCCCAATCAACCGAACTTTTATCTGGTTTTGGCAAGGTTTCAAGTTTATAACCTGACAACGCAAAAATCGGCGGTAATAATGGTGAATAAAAATCGGAGATATAAGGTGCTAAAATAGTCCGTCTCTGTTTATCTTGTTTAGCAAAAATAGCCGTCTTTTTACGCTCAACAACTTTTAACGGTTGTTGGTGATTCATACGGATTGAATCAATAATCGAACGTAATCGCAATCGCACCGAACCTGTTGCCGTGATCTCATCAATACGAATGATGGTGCACGTTTTACCTTTAGACTCTAAAATTGCTTTACATTCATCGGTGACAATCGCATCAGGGCCACAACCAAACGAATTAAGTTGAACAAACTGAATATTTTTCGGTTGTTCAGCAACAAAACTAGCTGCTGCATATAAGCGATTTGGATAACTCCATTGCGAGCAAATTTGCAGTTCAGGCGATAATTGGCTGATCGCACCTAACACTGAATCTTCGGTTATTACATCGCAACCAAGCGCATTTAAGATCTCTGGCGTTTTATGATTAATTAAACTATCGCTATGATAAGGACGGCCAGCCAAAATAAATACATAACGCCTCGTTTGTTTAGCATTATTCAGTACTTCAACCGCTTTGCTATACAGCGATTTCTTATATTCCGCTTGAGCAGTTAATGCATCAGAAAACGCTTGATTAGCTATCTTTTCTGCAATACCAAGCGAAGTTAAATAATTAATACAGCCCTTTTTCAATAATTTTTGATTACTGAAATTGATTACTGGATAATCCAGTGGCACGTCATATTTTTGGTTAGGATTAATAGCACTATTTACCACCTCAGCATAGCTACTGACAATTGGACAGTTATAGCTATTAACTGCATTAGTAAACTGATCAGATTCAAACACCACCATCGGCATAAAAATACGATCAACCTTTTGCTCAATCAGCTCCATAATATGCCCATGAACCAATTTGGCAGGAAAACAGATACTATCCGACATTACTGTACCTGCACCCTTTTCATAAATCTCATGCGTCGAGTATGGTGATAACGTTACATTAATACCACTATTGGTTAACAACGTGTGCCAAAATGGAAAATTTTCGTATTGTCCTAAAACACGAGGAATACCAACATTGAGCTTAGATTCAGTATTATGGATATTGGTTCGCTCAAATAATAACGCATTTTTATAATCAAACATATTAAATGCATTTTTATCTTGATATTGATTATTACTCAAAAAGCGTTCGCATTTATTACCAGAATAATAACGCTGACCATTGGCAAAACGATAAATCATAATATCACATTTATTTTCACACCCCTTACAGCGTGATGGTTTCGCTTTATTATCTTCAGCTTTATGTAGATTATCTAATCCAATAAATTGCGAAGGTGTTTGTTGTTGCGCATAATGTTTTTTTGCCACTAATGCTGCACCATAAGCCCCCATGAGTTCAGGAATATTTGAACTAGCAATTTGAGCCCCAGTTAACTGCTCTAAGGCACGAAACACCGCAGGATTTTTAAACGTCCCTCCTTGCACCACAATACGATCACCTAATTTGCGCATATCATGTAATTTCAGTACTTTATGAATGGCATTTTTAATCACTGAAAAAGCCAACCCTGCAGAAATATCGCCCATTGTTGCGTTTTCACGCAGTGCCTGTTTCACTTTTGAGTTCATAAAAACTGTGCAACGGGTACCCAGATCACAGGGATTATTGGACTTACATGCTGCGTCAGCAAAATCAATAGTATTTGAGTTCAGTGATTTTGCGAAGGTTTCAATAAATGAACCACAGCCAGAAGAACATGCTTCGTTTAACTCAATATGATTTACGACACCATTGGCAATAAAGATGGCTTTCATATCTTGACCACCAATATCCATAATAAAACTGACCTTAGGCTCAATATGTTTAGCAGCAGCAAAATGCGCCATTGTTTCGACTAGACCATCATCAATCGCAAAAGCAGCTTTTAGTAGTTCCTCTCCATAACCAGTGACACCTGTGCGAGCAATAATAATCTCTTTACCTGATGCAGCAATCTCATCCTTTAATACCGTTAACCCTTTAATTAATGCGGTGATTGAGTGGCCATTATTAGGCGCATAATAAGTAAAAAGTAGCTCGTCATCCTCACTAATTAAGGTAATTTTAGTGGTAGTTGAACCGCTATCAATTCCCAAATACGCTTTCTGCTTTTGGTAAGCTGTTAAAGCTAGACGGGGGATTTGAATATAGTTGCGTTTTTGTTGCCAATCATCAAAAGACAAGGCTTGATTAAAAAGTGGTTTTAACCTAAAAGACTGATTGACTTGAATCTTGGTTGAGGCATTTAATCTATCAATAAATTCAGTAAGTGTAAGTTGACTACGTTCAATTGCATGAATCGCTGCGCCCCAAGCGGACAACAAAGTAGGATGCTCGGTGGTAACTATCTGGTCTTCATTTAACTTTAGTGTCTCTAACGCGGCCTTGCCTAACGTTGGAATAAACGAAAACGGTCCACCAATCAACATTACTTTGGGTACAATATCATAACCACGGGCTAACGTATTGACCAATTGAATACAAACGGCATGTAAAACTGAATAGGCAATATTCTCTTTTGATACATTACGGCTAATTAAATTTTGCACATCAGTCTTAGCAAACACACCACAACGTGATGCAATAGGAAAGACTTTATCATGTTGAGTTGCTAGACGATCAAATTCTTGTACTGGAGTATTGAGCAAGGTCGCCATCTGATCGATAAATGCCCCAGTACCTCCAGCACAACTACCATTCATTCGAATATCAGGCGGGCGGTCAGGAAAAAAGAAGATCATTTTACTATCTTCACCACCAATATCGATTAACGTTCTAACCTCTGGATATTTGCGCTGTACCACTTCCGATGCGGCAACCACCTCTTGAATGAAGGCGATATCAGCTTTTTCCGAAATGCCCATCCCTGCAGAACCAGTCACCTTGACAGATAATACAATCTCTTCACCCAATTTTTGTTTAATTTCGTCTAATAGTGATAAAACTGTTGGAACAATATGGGTATTATGGCGAACATAATTGGTATAAACAAAATTATCTTGCTCATCAAGCACAACACATTTTGCTGTTGTAGAACCGACGTCCAATCCAAGTCTATACATTTTTGGCATAAACAAACTCACATTTGCTAAATTAGACTTAATCAATAAATAACAATAATTTTATTGTGGAATTATTATAACGAAATCTTTCTAATTTTTAATCTATTTGTTTGCAAAATGACATTTTTGGATATTTTTTGGCTAGGGAAAGATTTAAAGGACTTTAAACATAAAGCCCTCTAATAAGTTTAAGCTTTTGCTAGTCCTTGCTTAGCCGTGGCAATAACATTCTTTAAATTGACCCCTTGTGCTTTTGCTGCAAAAATACAACCGCAATAACATTGACGATAAACATCGTACTCCTTACAAAGTTCGATAGATCGTTTATAACCATTATTCTTTTTGAAATCAGAAGGCAGATAATTTACCGAAAAAAGCTCTTGAATCTCAAAACCAAGTTGATTAATTTTCTGACTATTCTTTTTCGGGCTTAGCGTTAAAGCACTAGCGAAATAATCAAAGCCCAACTCTTGTGCTTTAATCGCCGCTAAATCTAATCGCATCTTATAACAAAGATGACAACGCTCACCACCTTCTGGTGCATCACGTAGATGCTCAACCTTTTTAATAAATTCTGCTGGTTGATACGGAGCTTCTAAAAACTGAACATTGTTGCCGGTTTTTTGATTAAAATCAGCAATAAATTTTTGTTGTACAACACTACGATATTCATATTCTACTCGCGGATGAATATTCGAATTAGCAAAATAAATAGTAATATCTGCATACTGAGCCAAATACTCCAGTACATAAGTACTACATGGTGCACAGCAACTATGAATTAGTAACTTTGGTCGTGCTGATGCTAACTGCCAACCAGCAATCACCTCTTTCAAAACCGAATCGTAGTTTACTTTATTATGTGGATTTAATTTTTCGAGAATATCTTTGGCATTAATTAACATTGGGACTCTTTCAGGTATCAGGCTGATTGATGAATTTTAAGGCGCGTATAATATAGTGTTCTACTTAAGCGTTCAAGTTTAAGTTACAATTTTGTTTTTCGGGATTAACATTTAGTTTTTCGCTAAATTTGCGGTTATTCCCCCCCTTTTTTGCAAATTTTTAAATGCTGATTTCAGCATTTTGCAGCTGTCAAAAAGTGACAAATGCCTAAATCATGAGTTAGACATTTTTAAACAGCTGTTTCAACGGAATTTTTTTGACTATCGATACGGCAGTGAATCCCAAAAATTTGCGCGGGATGCAAGGTAACGTTTTCTAAACTACCTATACGGCAGTGAACTTTGAGAGAGCTATAGACGGAACTACTCGACATTTCTAAACTACCTATACGGCAGTGAACAGCACAAAAACTATTCTGGGATTCTTCTAACTTTTCTAAACTACCTATACGGCAGTGAACACGGGGAAACAGTTGTCATTAAACGTGCCGACTTTCTAAACTACCTATACGGCAGTGAACTAGAATACAATATAATATAAATGTAGTTGGTAAAAAGGCAAAGTGTATTTTTACTATTGAAAACCCTTTTTTTTGATGATTCTATATTGCTTTGATTTTTAAATATTTTATTTTATATCGAAAAAAAGGGTTAATAATGGGATATTTTATGGCTTTAAAAAACCCCGTTCCTCAAACTTTTTGGTTCGCTGAGTTTCGGACGTTTTTTTGTTTGATGGCTATTTTTATACGGCGATTACGTCCGAGTAAAGAGGGTTGGCGCGAACCCTCTTTACCAACTCTCGCGGCGACCACGCAAGTGGTCACAAGGTGACTGCCTTCCGCCTTCGTTCGCTCTTAACGCACCGGCGCTGTGATTTGTTCCTGACAAAACACAGCCTTGTCAAACATCCTTGTTTGCCATGCTAATCTCTCTCAGTTGTCAGTACATTGCTAATGTCGCTAAATAAGACTCACCAAACTGATTTGTAAGAAATAAACCTTTATGTTTAGTGCGAGCTGGTTTTAGTTTGATAACCAATTTCAGTGAAATTGTGGCTAGATTTAGACTTAAAAAACCCCTCTCCTCAAATTTTTTGTTTTTTTAGTTTCGGACGTTTTTTTGTTTGGTGGCTATTTCTTTACGGTGATTACGTCCGAGTCAAGAGGGGTGGCGCGAACCCTCTTTACCAACTCTCGCGGCGACCACGCAAGTGGTCACTACGTGACTGCCTTCCGCCTTCGTTCGCTGTTAATGCACCGGCTGTATTTGTTCCTGACAAAACACAGCCTTGTCAAACATCCTTGTTTGCCATGCTAATCTCTCTCAGTTGTCAGTACATTGCTAATGTCGCTAAATAAGACTCACCAAACTGATTTGTAAGAAATAAACCTTTATGTTTAGTGCGAGCTGGTTTTAGTTTGATAACCAATTTCAGTGAAATTGTGGCTAGATTTAGACTTAAAAAACCCCTCTCCTCAAATTTTTTGTTTTTTTAGTTTCGGACGTTTTTTTGTTTGATGGCTATTTTTATACGGCGATTACGTCCGAGTAAAGAGGGTTGGCGCGAACCCTCTTTACCAACTCCCGCGGCGACCACGCAAGTGGTCACTACGTGACTACCTTCCGCCTTCGTTCGTTCTTAACGCACCGGCGCTGTGATTTGTTCCTGACAAAACACAGCCTTGTCAAACATCCTTGTTTGCCATGCTAATCTCTCTCAGTTGTCAGTACATTGCTAATGTCGCTAAATAAGACTCACTAAACTGATTTGTAAGAAATAAACCTTTATGTTTAGTGCGAGCTGGTTTTAGTTTGATAACCAATTTCAGTGAAATTGTGGCTAGATTTAGGCTTAAAAAACCCCTCTCCTCAAATTTTTTGTTTTTTTAGTTTCGAACGTTTTTTTGTTTGATGGCTATTTCTTTACGGTGATTACGTCCGAGTCAAGAGGGGTGGCGCGAACCCTCTTTACCAACTCTCGCGGCGACCACGCAAGTGGTCACAAGGTGACTGCCTTCCGCCTTCGTTCGCTGTTAATGCACCGGCTGTATTTGTTCCTGACAAAACACAGCCTTGTCAAACATCCTTGTTTGTCATGCTAATGTCGCGAAATAAGACTCACTAAACTGATTTGTAAGAAATAAATTTTTAATATTGGCACTTGCTAATTTTATAACTAATTTTAGTGGTTCATTGGTTAAAGTTTGGCTTTAAAATAACCATAATTCTTTATTGGTAATGATAATTGTTAATATTGAATTTTTTATAAAACTTAATTTCATTTTTAATAAATAAAAGCGTTATAATATCCTAAATTTTCTAAAATTTTTAGGTCTGAAATTGGATTTTCAACTTATTAGTCGATTAAAGAATCTTCAACTTTATAAAAAACGACGTTCAAATAATGTGCTGTTCTGGCGCGAAATTTACCCTTTAGCCATGCCAATTTTAATTGAGAATTTGTCAGTCATTTTGATGGGTATTTTTAGTACTTTTTTGGTAAGTTGGATCGGTAAGGCCGAGATGGCTGCTGTCGGTCTAGCGGAAAGCTTTAATATGATTATAATGTCCTTCTTTATGGCAGTTGCACTGGGAACATCTGTGGTGGTGGCTTTTAGCTTGGGACGACACAATCGCAAAAAAGCCGTGGTAGCAGCAAGACAGTCCATTACATTGTTAGTTATAATTTCAATTTTACTGTTTTTGATTGTTGAGTTCTCAGGATATTGGATTGTCGAGATTATTGCGGGTAAAGCTGATCCTGAAGTAAAAGAATTAACACTAACCTTTCTAAGATTAACCGTTTTAGGCTATCCTGCTCTTGCGTTTATCTTAGTTGGTTGTGGGGCATTACGTGGCGCCGGCAATACCAAATTACCAATGTTCTTAAACATTATAATGAACATTTTGAACTTGACGATCAGTTATGTGCTAATCTACGGTGCTTTTGGTTGGCAGGGATTAGGGTTTATTGGTGCTGGTATTGGCTTAACAATCTCACGCTATAGTGGCATGTTTTTTATTTTATTAGTCTTAACTATAAAACCAAGTCGGGCGTTATTTATTCCTCTTCGTAGTTATTTTCATTCATTTAATGGCAAAATTTTGATTGATATTTTAAGTATTGGAATTCCTGCTAGTGTCGAATCGGTAATGTTTAATATCGGAAAACTGCTAACGCAAACCTTCGTTGCAGGTATGGGCACCTCAACTATAGCTGCTAATTTTATTGCGTTTTCAATTGCTGGATTGCTTAATTTACCTGGCGGAACTCTCGGTGCAACATCGACAATTATTGTTGGTAAACGTATTGGTATGGGGCAAATTTATCAACCAACACGGCAACTTAAATTTATTTTCCATCTAACCAGTTTGTTACTCTGTTTTTTAGCTTTTTTATCTATCCCATTCGCAGGATTATTAAGCTCACTTTACACTAATGATCCGGAAGTTATTGAGATCTCAAAACATTTACTTTGGTTTAATGCCTTATTTACCCCTTTTTGGGCTTCATCTTTTGTTTTACCATACGGTTTTAAAGGTGCGAAAGATGCAAGTTATACCATGTGGGTCGCTATTGGTAGTATGTGGATGTGTCGGATTGTTGTGGGTTATATTTTTGGCGTCTATTTTGGGTTTGGAGTTATTGGTGTTTGGTTCGGTATGTTCTTAGATTGGATTATTAGAAGTATTTTCTTTTATTATCGACTTATTAGTGGTAAATGGCTGTGGCGTCATCAAAAAATCAGCTAGCGCTAATATAATAGTTTATTACTGGCAAATAAGCTTAGTAAACCTTTTCTAGCGACATTAGCAATGTGCTGACAACTGAGTGAGGTTAGCATGGTAAACAAGGATGTTTGGCAAGGCTGTGTTTTGTCAAGAACAAATACAGCTGGTGCGTTAACAGCGAACGCAGGCGGAAGGCAGTCATATCGTGACCACTTGCGTGGTCGCCGTGGGAGTGAGTTAAAAAGGGTTCGCGCCAACCCTCTTTACTCGGACGTAATCGCCATATAAAAATAGCCATCAAACAAAAAAACGTCCGCAATTCAAAGAACCAAAAAATTTGAGGAACGGGGTTTTTAAAGCCAAATTTTAATCAATGAATCGCTAAAATTAGTTATAAAATCAGCTAATGCTAATACTAAAAGTTTATTTCTTGCTAATAAATCTAGTAAGTATTGGTTATAAAATTTAATAGGATTGAATAAAAAAAACCTCTCATATGTGAAGTGCCCCCCAATAGTTGGACAACCAATTACTGGGGGTCTTTTTATGTCAAAATATAGTCGAGATTTAAAAATTATCATAGCTAATGAATTCTTATCAGGAGAATCATCGGAAATTCTTTCAAAAAAATATGCGATATCTGCTCGTCAGATTCGATATTGGTCCCAAGTGGTTGCGATTCATGGGGGTAACGCCTTTCAACCAACACCTCATTTACGTCATGCCGAAGCAAGATTACAAGCACTAAAATTAATGTGGACAAATAATTG
>NZ_NASN01000026.1:0-32420 GCF_002142015.1 Gilliamella sp. A7 | reverse complement strand
GTCATAAATAGGATAGTCTTTTTTTGTCTGTAATATCTATAATAGTAATAGCTAAGATAAATCAAAGTAGGGGCAAAAGTAATTGTTATTTTAAAATTTATAACTGATAATGATTATTATTACCACAACGGAGTGTTCATTTTATGAAAACGTGTAATAACAATCCTACTTCTCGTCTTTGGCAACTTGCTTTTCGATATAAAATACTTATCATTTTATCTTGTTTATTTTCAATCTTAAGCGTCGCTACTGCTTTTGTTCCTTTTATTTCAGTATATTATATTGTTTATGAAATTATTATCAGTCTAACCAACAACACAACATTAAATAATGAACTTATTATCGATTATGGGTGGGTAGCTTTTGTTTCTGCGGCATCTTCAATATTTTTAAATTTTGTTGCACTTTGTCTTTCGCATATTGCTGCATTTAAAACGCTTTATCATTTAAAGTACAATTTTATTAGATATTTATCATATTTACCTCTCGGATTTTACACTAAACATTCAAGTGGCGAATTACGAAAAATTGTTGATGATGATATTGAAAAAATAGAGATTTTTATTGCACATCAGTTGCCTGATATGATTGGTTCATTTGCTACTCCAATTATTATTTTTATTATTTTAGCTATTTTCGATTGGCGTTTAGGTTTGGCAACATTAGTACCAATCATCTTAGCTTATATTGTTTTAAAAAGTGGTTATCGTCGTAAAGAAATTAAAAACAATATGCAAGAGTTTCAAACCCGATTAATTGATATGAGTAATGCTTCAGTTGAATATATTCGTGGTATAACAGTGGTTAAAGCTTTTAATCAAACTTTCTTTTCTTTTAAACGCTTTTATGAATCTATCAAAGCTTATCAACAATATTGTCTTAAGTTTATAGATTGTTTTAAATATCATATGGCACTATTTTTGCTCATATTAAATAATATCTATCTTTTTATTATTCCTGTAATAATTTTATTATTAGGTACAACAGAAAATTATGCCAATTTTATTTTGTCATCTATTTTCTATTTAATTTTCTCCCTAGCTTTGCCGGCACCTTTTTTCAAACTTTTATATGTATCACAAGGTTTTCAAAGGGCAGTTAAAAGTGTTGAAAATATGGATACTGTTCTCAATATAAAATCATTGACTGAACCGAAATCAGGCCTTGAGGTTAATAATTATGACATTTGTTTTAATGAAGTTACATTCTCTTATAATGAAAATAAAGATAATGATTCTTTAGAAAGTAATGCCCTCAATCATATCTCTTTTACTGCCAAACAGGGAACAACCACCGCATTAGTTGGGCTTTCTGGTAGTGGCAAAAGTACCATTTCATTACTTATTCCGCGCTTTTTTGATCCTAGGGAAGGATCAATAACCAATGGTGGTGTAGATATCAAACAAATGAGTAGTGAATATTTATTGTCATTAGTTAGCTTTGTGTTTCAAGATGTTTTTCTCTTTAAACAAACAATTTTAGATAATATTAAAATCGGCAAACCGGATGCAGATCTAGACGAAGTTATTGCTGCATCTAAAGCTGCTCAGTGCCATGATTTTATTGAAAAATTACCAGATGGCTATCAGTCTGTTATAGGCTCTAAAGGATTGCATTTGTCTGGTGGAGAAATGCAACGATTAGCAATCGCTCGAGCATTACTAAAAAACTCACCTATACTGATTCTTGATGAAGCTACATCTTTTGCTGATCCTGAAAATGAATACAAAATTCAACTTGCTTTAAAAGTATTAATGGAAGGTAAAACCGTTATTATGATTGCCCATCGTCTATCAACAATAAAAGATGCCGATCAAATTGTGGTATTAGATAAAGGAAGTATTGTTGAAAAAGGAACCCATCAGCAACTTATTGATAAACAAAATACCTATTACAAAATGTGGCAATATTACAAGCAAACATTAGATTGGCAAATGGATCAGCCAAATTCAGCTAAAAATTGTCATTCAGATCACTCTTGTCATAATGATGGGGTAGCACATGTTTAAAAAAATATTGATGTTGTCAGATATAGAAAGTAAAAATCTTAATCAAGCTATCATCGCTTGTACCTTATCCAATTTGACATTAATGCTGCCCTTTGTAATTTTATTACAGGTAATCATGTTGTTAATTGAGCCTTTAACTAACCAAATACCAGTGAATGTTTATTGTCTTTGGATAATGGCAGGCTTAGGCGTGTTATCTGCAATTTTGTTCTTAATCTGTTATAAAAGGGAATATAAAAAGACTTACGCTAATGCTTTTAGTCAAGCTGCTAATACTCGAATTGCGGTCGCTGAAAAACTTCGCAAATTACCACTAAGCTTTTTTAATCGAAAAGATCTTTCTGAACTTACCGCAAATATTATGGGTGATTGCGCGGTTATTGAAAATATGCTTAGCCATGTCATACCGCAATTAATAGGATATTCAGTTAGCAGTCTAATAACTTGTTGCTTATTAGCATTCTATGATTGGCGGATGGCTGCGGCAATTTTTTGTACTTTGCCCATTGCTATTATTATTGTTGTTGTAGGTAAAAGACTTGAACAAAAATTGGGTGAAAAACATGTTCAAGCTAAATTAGCTGTTTCCGATGAGGTTCAAGAATATCTTGATGGCATAAAAATCATAAAGGGTTTTGGTTTAAGTGGTAAAAAATTCCAGCGTTTAGATGAAGCTCTGAAAAATATGATGTGGGCATCGATTAAATTTGAAGGAATAGGTGGAATTATTGTTACTTTGTCTACCATGATATTACAAGTGGGTTTAGGTATTGTTGTTTTACTCGGGGTTATCTTAATGATTTCTGGAAGTTTGGATCCAATTACTTTTATTGCGTTTGTAATTATTAGCTCGCGAATTTATAGTCCATTAATTTCGGTTTTAACATTATTACCAGAACTCTTCTATATGCTAGTTTCTATCGATAGAATGAAGAGTCTGCAAAATGAGCCTATTATGGAAGGTAAAGATGATGTGACTTTTACTAATTATAATATCAATATTGATAAGATTAATTTTTCCTATAATCAGACAAATGTTATTAATAATGTAAGTTGCGTTATACCTGAAGGAAAAATGACAGCACTAGTTGGGCCATCTGGTAGTGGTAAAAGTACCTTATTACAGTTGATTGCGCGTTTCTGGGATGTAAATTCAGGAAAAATCACTATAGATAATCAAGATATTAAGCAAATAGATCCGGAAACATTAATGCATTCAATGGCTTTTGTTTTTCAGAAGGTGGTATTGTTTGATGATACTATTATGAATAATATTCGAATTGGTAGGCATAATGCTACTGATGAAGAGGTAAAACATGTGGCTAACATCGCTAGATGTGATGAGCTAGTAGCTCGATTACCAGATGGGTGGAATACATTAATTGGTGAAAACGGTAGTAAACTTTCTGGCGGTGAACGGCAACGTATCTCAATTGCGAGAGCATTATTAAAAAATGCACCTATTATTTTGCTTGATGAGGCTACCGCTTCTTTGGATCCTGAAAATGAAGTTTATATTCAAGAAGCCATTGCTAATCTAGTAAAAGATAAAACTGTCATTGTCATTGCTCATCGTTTAAAAACTATCATTGGTGCTGATAATATTATTGTCTTAGATCAAGGTTCAATTGTAGAACAAGGCAATTATCAACAATTAATGGATAAAAATGGCTTATTTACTAAGCTTTATAGCCTACAAAAACAGACATTGTCTATTAATTAATGATTGGCTATATTTCTGAAAATAATCAGTATATCATATAACAAAATAACTGATAAAAAACAGACGAATGAGTAATGAAATTGAATTAAAGTTTCAGATTAATCAAGCTGATATAGCAGAGCTGCAACTTTATTTAAATCAATGGGTATGTTGTGATGAAGCAGAATTTTCTTCGCAAGGGTCAAGAACACTAGTTAATCAATTAAATTTGATTAATACTTATTATGATAGCGAAGATTATTTTCTACGTCACAATGGTTGTGGTTTACGAGTTAGAATAAGCGAAGATGCTAACGGTAAGCATTTTGAAATGACATTAAAATCAAAAGGGAAATCTGTCGGAGGATTACACGAACGAATTGAGTTTAATGAGTCTCTTCCTGATGATAAGCTTGATTTGAGTGTGTTACCAAAAGGAGCATTACCAGCTAATTGTGATATAAAACTGTTACAACAAGAAATAATCCCTCTGTTTACTACTAACTTTAAACGTCAAACTTGGTTAATTTCATTTGCGAATAGTGAAATAGAAGTGGCATTAGATCAAGGCCAAATTACCTCAAACGGAAAATTGATACCTATTCAAGAGATTGAACTCGAAATAAAACAGGGTAATAAATTGGATTTAATTAATTTCGCTATTGAATTAAGCCGATTCCATTTACATTTATTTTCGCAAAGTAAAGCTTCTCGTGGTTATCGTTTATTAAACAACTTATCTTTTACGCCAACTATGATTTCTGTGACAAAGCTAAATGATTTATCAAACGTGTTAGATTTTTGGCAACAGCATGAAGAATATGCATTAGAAAATAATGATTTAACCTATTATCAACAGCTAGTAACTCAAATAAATGAAATGCTAATTAGCCAGAACTTGTCAATAGGACCTGAATTTCATCATTGGCAAACAGCCATCACATATATCGACTCGGTCGAAAATTTTGCTTATAGTGAAATCAATACAAAAGTAAAACTCATGTTAATTGCTGAAATAAATAAAGCGGATAAAAATTAGTTATAAAAATGAAAAAAACGTTATTCAAATTACCTTTATTATTTGTTTTATTTTATTGGCTTGTAAATATTGTTTTGTTTACAGCCTATTTCATTGTAATTAATAATTATTTTACTGCATCTGATTTGACATTTTTTCAGATAAGTAAAGGAATTATTCAACGACTTTTAATCAACTTCTATTTACAGTTACCGAATTCAATTATACTTTTTATTATTGTCATCGTTTTATTGAACAAATATTCTATTAATATAATCAATCGAAAAAATATTATTAATACTTTCATTATAGCCATATTAATTGTATTGAGTGAAATAGTAGGAAGATGGCTTTATCGGACTTATATTAATAAGTGGATGTTTATTGATCAGCAATATGCAGGTATAGATATATATTTTATTTCTATAATCGGCATATTTAACTGTACAGAAGTAGTGATGAGTTATCTTTTCATAACAATTTTAACTTTTTTTAGTGTTAAATTTCTTAATTACAAATATATACATAATGATAGTGGATTAACGCAAATTGAAAGTCAAAAGTTACATCTTGGCGTATTTATTTCACTTTATAATTGTTACTTTATTACTGTATTTATTTTATTTTTTGTGCTTGATAGATATATTGATTACAGTTCATATAGCATTATTATAGAATTAGGTATTTTGATTATATTTTTATTAATCACTAATTTGCTGGGTTATTTTTTGTTAAGAAGATGCTTTAAAGGGGTAACAGAAAGTTTAAACCTAACAAGGCTAATTATTAGTTCGCTAAGCACCTTTATCTTAAACTGTATATTGTTTGTATTTATTATTTTTATTTGTATCCGAATGTTTGAATTTTTACAAATATATTATAGTTTACCTTATACTCCAACATTAATTACCTGTTGTTGGGTAATAATAGTGATGTTATTTATTGTAAGTAGCCTAATGGTTAGAACTATGGCAAAACTTTTTTTTGATTCAAAAAGGAAAATTAAAATTCTATAATAGAATAACTCAATTTGATTTTTTATTCTCAAGGTAAACTTATCATCAATCTAATGATAAATAATCAAAACTTAGTTTATATTTCATTAAAATTCGCTATTTTTTTCCATTTAGTACAAAAAAACGCTATTCACTCATATAATCAAATAATTAACATAGACATTCTTGATACATTTTTGTTATTTTATCATTCTCTTAAAATTCAAGTATAACAATTAATTAGTTTTTTATTGTTCACATTGAATTTAATAATCTAATGAATAGAAATTATAATAAATATGGAGGTTTTGTGCTTAAACGCAATTCAGATAAAATTAACCTTTTGTTTAAATTAACCTTTGGGACCTGTCTAGTCACATCTCATTTTTCAAATGCTTTAACCATCATAGATGCAAACAATATTGAAGAATATGCTGAAAATGGTATTACAGTTTCAACAGATGATATTATTATTCAGAATATAACAGATAGTTCACTACCACATATCAATTTAGCAAAAAATAAAATATCAGCTATTAAGTCGCAAGTTGCTGGCAAAACAATAACTATTGATACTGGATTAGATGAATTTATTATCCAAACGAATGGAATAGGGCATTATAATAGTGCATTTAATATTCATGCTCATTCTGATGGGAAAGTTGATGTTTTAAGTGATATTCGCTTAAATGTTCAAGATGGTACTGGAATATATTTAGCCAGTGGTGGTAAAGGCAATTTTGCAAAAAAAGTAATAATAAATGGTACCGGTGTATCAAATCATAGTTTTATTGGAATTCGAGCATACAATGGTTCAAACACAATTAAAACTGATGGGAACTTTGATGGCAAAGTAGTTATTCAGTCCATAGGAAATAGTAGTTATGGTATTTTATCTCTACTCAACAATAATCCTAATGCTATTGGTATAAATTTAAATTTTAATGATAAAGTAACGATTAATATGAATGGGGATTACTCCGTTGGAGTTGCAGCATTACAACAAGCTGGTGCTAATCCAAATGCTGACAGTGTTATTAATTTTAATAATGGATTAGATGTAATAACCGCCAATGGAAACGCTATTGAAATGAAACAAAGTGCCGGAAAAATATTCATTGATAGTGGCACAAATACTAATAACATTGTCTCGGTTAATCATAAAAGCCATAAAGCCATATATGCGAATACAGGTCAAGTAACTGTTCAAGGAAAATCGTATATAAAAGGGGATATTTATGCTAAAGATAAAGGGCAAATCGATCTTGATTTAACTGATGGTTCGATTTTATTAACTGCAATCAATAATGCTCATAATAATACTCTCGAAGAAAAAGGTAATATCAACGTTACAATGACAGGTAGTCAAAGCCAATGGCGAATGACAGATAGTTCATATATTGACTCCCTTGTACTAAATAATAATGCTAAAGTTAGTTTTGGGTATGATTATGCAACACCAAACAATATCAAAAATCTTAACGGCTCAAATAACATGCTTTTAACCGCAAATTCATTATCTGGTAATGGGATCTTTGAATTACGGACTTCATTAGGTAATAATTTTGCTAATGATTTACTTAAAATTACTGGATCCTTGCAAGCTAAAGGGAATCATAATATTTCAATCAAAGATGATTACACTGGTTCTGCAATGGTTGACGGTAATGAAAAAATTACTTTAGTTGAAACTGAAGGGGGGGGCGCTAATTTTAACTTAATTTCACCATCAATTGATATTGGTCCATATCAATTTAATAAATTAACTAAAGTTACTAATGAGCGTAACAATGGTTCAGAAGATTGGGTATTGTCAGCGACAAATTCCGAATCAGACAACCCGGTAAAACCAAGTAGACCACATTTAACGAATACCGCTCAAAATGCAGCGAATATTCTTAATTCTAATTATTTGCTTAATTACATTGAAACACAAACTTTACTTCAAAGAATGGGAAAACTTCGTAGAAATGAAACAACTGCAGCAGATGCATGGGGCCGTATTTATAGTGGTAAACTAAGCTCATTTAATGATAAGCGGTTGTCAGATTTTACTATGAATTATTATGGCTTACAGCTTGGTTTGGATAGAAAAATTGAAGTTAATAATGGTGATGTTTATTATGGCATTATGGGGGGCTACAGTCGAGGAAATATCGATCATCATGTAGGTGATGGAAACACGACAGGCTATTATGCTTCAATTTATGGTACCATTTTAGATCAATCTGGATTGTATATTGATGCTTTAGCCAAATATATGATAATGGAGAATAAATTTAATTCCCGAACAGGTGGTGGTTATTTAGTAAAAGGTGATGGCGATACTAATGGTCTTTCAATAGGAATAGAAGTTGGGCAACGATTCTACTTTTCTCCTGCATTGAATTCAAATCAAGGTTGGTATATTGAACCACAAACTCAGCTAACTTATTCCCATCAGGGTAGTACAGTAATTACAGCAACTAATGGTTTAAAAACCAAATTAAACAGTTACGATTCATTACTTAGTCGAGCAAGCATTATTATAGGTAACAATTTCTCACAAAATAATAATATTATTGATGTATATTTAAAAACAGGCTATGTGAAAGAGTTTGCAGGCCAAACATCCTATGTATTTAACCATGTAGCAAAAGAAAAGTATAATTTTGCCGGTAATTGGTGGGATAACGGGATAGGTGTAAATATGCAATTTAATAATCAACATAATTTATATGTTGATGCAGTTTATTCACTGGGCAATAAATTCGATCAAAAACAAGTTAACATTGGGTACCGTTATAGCTTCTCATAATAAATTGTTTTTATTCGTTAACACAAAAATTATTTACTAACATAAAGTGACTTGCAAATGCAGTCACTTTTTTCATTTTAATTAATTTGTTGGTATTAATTCTCTCCATTAATTATGTGAAAAACAATTAATATGATTTTTACAATATAGTTCAATAAAAAGATATCGGTATGTAAAAAGTCATTTATAATAGTTAATTAGGTGATTTTATCATTATATAAATATTTTTAAGTGAGTGCTTATTATGTCCCAGCCAAGCTCGTTAGTTTCACCATTAATTGCTCAGCAAAAACAAAAGATTATATCCCAATTGTCACAATGTGATTCAAATGAAGTGCTTGATAACCTTAACATTTTGCTTCAAAGTGACTTTCTGGTCGATGCTTTTTATCGATTTCCTGAGTGGCTGACAGATATTATTACTCATCCTCCTCAAGCTGATGAAAGATGTTTTTATCAACAATGGTTAAATGAAAAACTAGCATCAGTATTTGATGAATTAGCGCTAATGAAGGCATTAAGATTATTTAGACGTTATATTTTGGTAAGACTTGAATGGTCACAATTAACTCGAACTAGTAATGAAGAGCAAATTTTATTACAACTCACGCAGCTAGCTGAAGTGATTATTGTCACAACACGTAATTGGCTTTATGAGCTTAGTTGTAAGGAATGGGGAACACCATGTAATTTACATGGGCAAGCTCAACCTTTACTTATTTTAGGCATGGGAAAATTAGGTGGTGGCGAACTTAATTTTTCATCAGATATTGATCTTATTTTTACCTACCCTGAACATGGTCAAACACAAGGAGGTAGAAGAGAATTAGACAATGCGGTGTTTTTTACCCGTTTAGGGCAACGCTTAATTAAAACACTAGACCAAATAACTGAGGATGGTTTTGTCTACCGTGTTGATATGCGGTTACGTCCACTTGGTGATGGAGGACCGCTGGTTTTAAGTTTTGCTGCTATGGAAGATTATTATCAAGAGCAGGGGAGAGACTGGGAACGTTATGCTATGGTAAAAGCAAAAATACTTGGTGATCAGCAAGATCCTTATACCAAAGAGCTTTACCAAATGCTAAAACCATTTGTTTACCGACGTTATATTGATTTCAGTGTATTGCAGTCATTAAGAAATATGAAAAGTATGATAGAGCGTGAAGTTCGGCGTCGAGGATTGACTAACAATATCAAACTTGGTGCTGGTGGTATACGTGAAATTGAATTTATTGTGCAAGTTTTTCAACTTATACGTGGAGGGCGAGTTGTCGGTCTACAAACTCGTTCTTTATTAACTGCCTTACAAGTAATAGAACAAGAAACGTTACTTAGTGTTAATGAAGTAGATACTTTACGTGAAAATTACTTTTTCCTACGCCGCTGTGAAAATTTACTCCAAGCTATACATGACGAGCAAACACAAACATTGCCAGACGATGAACTGGATCGAATTCGTATTGCTACTAGTATGAACTTTAATGATTGGTATGAATTTGAAGCTGATCTCGCTAAAAGAATGCAATTTAATAGACAAGTATTTAACCAACTTATCGGTGAAGATGAATCTAAATCGGTCTCGAATTCTAAACAATACAACGATCAATTTGACGATCTTTGGGTCCCAGATTTGCAATTAAGTGATGTTACTTCAGTACTGACTTCTTATTCAAATGATGATGCTGAAAAATTATATCAAACGCTTTGTCAGTTTCGTGATGATATTGGTAAACGGACAATTGGAGTACGAGGTCGTGAAATACTTGACCAATTGATGCCACGATTGTTGGAGTTGGTTTGTAATGATAAAAATACATTAGTATTATTATCACGAATTTTACCTTTATTAGTTAATATTGTTAGCCGAACAACTTATTTAGAATTACTACTTGAATATCCAACAGCAATGAAGCAGTTAATTCGGTTATGTAGTGCCTCGCCAATGATTAGTGAGCAACTTGCTCATTATCCAATCTTATTAGATGAACTAATAGATATTAACTCTCTTTATCAAACTGTTTCACCAAATGAATACAAAAGTGAACTTTATCAATACTTACTTCGTATTGAGGTTGATGATGAAGAACAACAACTTGAAGCACTGAGACAATTTAAGCAAATGCAATTATTGCATATAGCTGCTGCCGATGTTGAGCAGGTATTAAATACTATGAAAGTAAGCGATCACTTGACCTATGTTGCAGAATCACTAATTGATTTTGTTGTACAAATGGCATGGAATCAAATGGTTGCTCGTTATGGTAAACCCTCACATTTAACTGACAATCAAAAAGGATTGATTATTATCGCATATGGCAAATTAGGTGGTTGGGAATTGGGTTATGGTTCAGATTTAGATCTGGTATTCCTTCATGATTGCCCTGTAGATAGCATGACTAATGGTGATAAGCAAATTGATAGTCGCCAATTTTATTTACGATTAGTACAAAGGATCATTCATCTCTTCAATGTTCGCACCAGCTTTGGAATTCTTTATGAAGTTGATGTTCGTTTACGTCCACAAGGTGATGCAGGTTTATTAGCTTGTAGTTTAAATGCTTTTTATGACTATCAAATGCATGAAGCTTGGACATGGGAACACCAAGCATTAGTCCGAGCTAGAGCTGTATATGGTGAGATAGAACTGATTAAACGCTTCAACCAAATTAGGCATGATGTTTTATGTAAACCTCGTGAAGAAAAGGTATTAAAAACCGAAGTTAGAGAGATGCGCGAAAAGATGCGGACCCATTTAGGTACAACAGAGCAACATCGATTTAATTTGAAAATTGATGAAGGAGGTATTGGTGATATTGAATTCTTATCCCAATATCTAGTACTTAATTATGCTCATCAATATCCTAAAATGACAACATGGAGTGATAACGTACGGATTTTAGAATTAGCGGCAAATTACCAAATTATGAATAACCAAGAAGCTGAACAGTTAACTAAAGCTTATATTGATATGCGCAATGAAATCCATCAATTATCATTACAACTTTTACCGAGTACAGTTGATGATTCATGCTTTCAATTAGAAAAACAGATTGTGAATCAAAGTTGGTTAACATGGCTTAAATAATAATTAACCAATTACTAAAAATCTTTTTATTATTGGGCAAAAATTCGATTTGATTGCTGAATAAAATTAATGGAGTTTACAACTTAATGGCGACGATCAAAGATATTGCAAAACTTGCCGGCGTATCCCATGGAACTGTATCAAACGTGCTTAATGATCGTGGTAACGTTAGCGTAAAAAAAATCAAATTGGTTGAACAAGCCATTCAACAGTTAGGCTATCAAATTAATTTATCCGCTAAAAATTTAAAGGAAGGTTCAACCAAATCAATTTCGGTGCTTCTGCCCAATATTACTTCTGAACAATACAGTAATTTATATGATGGTTTATTTAGTCAAGCTAATCGCCTTGGTTACGAATTGTCACTTTATTTAACCTATGATTCGAAAGATCTTGAATTACAATTAATTCAAAAAGTGGCTGTTAAGCGAGATTATGCTGTTATAGTTGTTAGCGCATTACCTGATGCTAGTGAATATTATCAAAAAATTAAGTTGCCAAAAGAGAAAATAATTTTTGTTTATAGAAAGCCGTTATCTGCATTACAATTTGTTTCATTGGATTATGAAAAAGCTGGACAAGACATAGCTAATGAGTTAATCAAGAGGTCTTGTCATCGTGTTGGATTATTTAGTAATTCAGATCATTATACTCATTCTCAAACTTTTAAAAAAAGTTTAGAAAATCAGTTTAAAAAACATAATTACAAAGTAATACTGAATAATGTTTCTTCGAAGCCTTCTGATGGTACTTATAATTTAGCATTTAGTTTTTTTGTCGATGAACAGATTAAGTATGATGCAATTATTACTATGGATATGGAGCGAGCTCATTTTGTCCGTAATGCAAATTATTTTGGTAGTTTACAACAGTGCCCACCAATTTACACTTTAACTAATAATAATTTTTATTATGAAGATAATATCTATCAATACCATATGAACTATGGCATTTTGAGTGAACAAATTATGAAATTGGTTGAAAGAGAAACTATAAGCAAAATTGATAATAAAGGTTTTTCATTATTACCTGATTCAAATTTGGTAAGTACGACTAAAAATAGTGAAACTATTAATTTTTTAATTTTACCAAGCCCATCAACACAGGCTGTTAAAAAACTACTACCCCATTTCAAGAAAATGAGTGGTATTGATGTTAATTTAATTATTAAGCCTTTTGACGAAATATATCATATTCTAAATCAAATCAACCAGCATCAACACATTGATATTATACGAATAGATATGGCCGGATTACCTTGGTTTGCACCGTCAGTATTCAAACCTTTATCTAAATTAGCTATCAATCTCGACCATTTATTAACAAAATATCCAGCTGAAATCGTTGAGCGCTTTAGTTATGTAGATGATATTAGTTATGCAATTCCTTTTGACCCTAGTGTACAGATGCTTTTTTATCGCAAAGATTTATTTAATGACCCATTAAGTAAACGAGCTTATTTTGAAACATATCGACAACAACTAAATGTTCCTAAAAGTTTTACTGAATTTGATCAAATATCAAGATTTTTTAGTCGACAACACAACTCTGAATCACAAGTAGAATTTGGTAGTTGTATCACTTTAGGTAATTATGAACTCATGGCTTCAGAGTTTTTGGTCCGTTATTATGCACAAGGTGGAAAATTAATTAATAACAATAAATTAGTTTTAAATCAGTCTATTGCACTTAACACTTTAAATCGGTTGCAATCATTCATAAAGGTTGCCAAAAACATACAATCAGCTTGGTGGCAAGAATCAGTAAATTTATTTGAACAAGGTAAACTTGCTATGTTGATTGTATATATGAATTTATTTAGTTATATCAATCACCGTAATATTTTACCTTTAGTTGGGTACGCAAAAGTACCAGGTAAAAAATCTTTATTTGGTGGTGGATCACTTGGAATGTCTAAATATAGTCAAAAAGATAAGCAAGCTAAAATCTTTTTTGATTGGCTTTATTCAAATGAAATCAGTGAGCAAATAGCATTACTTGGTGGCGCCACGGCACAAAAATCTATTTTTCAAAATCATAGAATTATTAAGAGTTATCCATGGTTACCAGTGGTACAACAACAGTACGCAAATGGTATTCGGGAAAATAGTATGACAGGTAATGCAATTAATTTAAGATTGATAGAAAACATTATTGGCAAATATCTAACCAAATGGATAACCAATCAATATACTTCATTACAAATAATTGAGTTGATTAATGTTGAGATAGAAAAAACTATGGCTAATAAATAATTATTAGCCATAGTTTACGTAACTTTTTATCGTTAACTGTGAATGGATTATTCTGATTCTACTTTTTTAGGTGTCATGATGACATCTTTGTCTCTAAAGAAGTACCAGAAACCTACCGCAACAATTGCTGCAACTACAGCTGGATAGATCCAAAACTCTTGCCATTGAGGTCCAGCATTAGGTAATGTTTTTTCAGTAACAACACGATTATTGATAAATCCACATACCGATGCCGCCATAAATACACCAAAGCCATTAGAAACAATAAAACGTAAGCCTTGAGCCTGAGCTTTGATTTCTGGGCCAGCTTTTTTATCAACATAAATATCGCCCGCGGTAAAGAAGAAATCCCAACAAATACCTTGTAATAATAAAGCTCCAATAATATAAAAGAACATATTACCATCTGACGTTGCTGCTAACGATAACATCATACAACGAATTATCCAACAAATTGCACCGAATAAGATGATCTTTTTAAACCCAAAGCGACCTAGTAGGAAAGATAAAAGGAACATAAATAGCACTTCTGTAGCAATAGCAATTTGCATCATTGATGCTGGTTCTAATCCTAATACAGGCAAATAAACGGGTAAATAAGCACTATATGCAGTTTTAGTTATCATTAAGATAAAGGTAGAAAGCATGAATATAGTGAAATATTTATCTTTAAAAAGAGATAAGGCATCTAAACACATAGCATCTCGAATTGAGAATTTTTTATTTCTACTGGTTGGTGGAGTATTTGGTAAAGTAAAACAATAAATGCCGTAAACCACAGAAGCACCAGAAGCAAGTAAAAATGAATTGATAGAACTTGAAAAACCAGTGTAACCAAGAATTAATCCTACTATCATAAAGCCGATAGTACCAAATACACGAATAATTGGGAACCAACGCACACCATCTATATGTCTAAAGCTAACGCTATTTGCTAAAGCAGTTGTTGGATAGAATAATAAACCAACAATAAATATCATTATTAAAAAGCCGACTATATTGCCACTTTCAACAAAGTTAGGAATGATAAATAAAACACCGGCATTAAGAATGTGTAATATCCCCATCACTTTTTGAGATGCGATGAATCTATCGGCAATCATACCAATAAAAAGTGGCGAAATGATGGTTGCAATTCCTAAAACTGAATAAGTAGAACCAACAATTTCTTTCAATCCATAAGCAGCAAGTACTGCACCGATCACCATATTCCATGCACCCTGCACAAAATATTGTAAAAACATCATTACCAGTAAACGTGGTATTTTAAACATATATTGCTCCATATTAAATTGTCATCATTAAGCCATCATAGGCAACTTGAATATTATAAGGTTTAAATATTTCAACTAATTCATCATGCATAAAACCACTGCTATGAGAATGATGAGAAGTGATAAGTTGAGTATTTGAATCAAAAATACCTTCGTCTAACATGCGTTTTTGAGCTGCAATAACAGTTTCAATACTCATGTGATTATTGGTTCTATCATTTTGTTTATAGCCGTAAGTACATTCAAAAATTGCCATATCAATTTTTTTACCGCTATTTTTTAACCATTGCCATGTGAGTTCAGGAAAATAACCAGAATCATGTCCGTGGAGTAGGGTTTTGCCATCTTTCTCGATTAAATAGATAAAACAAAATTCCCATTTAGCATGATTAGCCAACAACGCAGTAACGGTATAACCAGCTGATGTCACCACCGTTTGAAAGGGAACTAATAAATTAAACACAAAACGTTCAGGACTATATCCAGGTAAAACATTCAAGCAACCATTTATTGCAATATCATTGCCATAAACATACAGTGGATGGTCGATATTAAATCCGTAATCGATCATACGACTAAATAGATCGCCGACATTAAAATGGTCAGGATGCGTATGAGTAAACAATAAATCCTTTATTTTAGTAACGTCAATGTTTTCTCTCATTACTTGATAGCTAAATTCAGGGGCAAAATCAATTTGCATAATATCATCAATAAGAATCGAACTTCGAGTTCTTATGTTTTTACCTTTTTGTTGACGTGATTTTTCACAAATCTGACATTTACAAAAAGGATTTGGGATACCTTCTGATGCGGCAGAACCCAAAAACTGTAGTTTCACATTGTTCTCCTATCTATAATTAGGTTATTTTTTCTTTAAAGCTATTTTAGCTAAATATTATCAAAAATTGGAACGTTTCAATTTTATTTTAATGTCATAATAACCACAATAAAAATGGTATTTTTTTTTGTTAATTCGTGAGCAGGATCAAAATTTCTATAAAATAGATTATTGTTTTAATATTAAAAAATTATCGACGATATTGTGTATCGCCGATAATTAAGCGGGTTTAAATACTGGAGGGTATCCCTAGTTAGCTTCTTTCCAAAGAATTAGATCTTTATCGTCGAGTTCTGAAACATCGAATCCGACCATAGCAGGTAATTCTTCACGGTCAAAGGCTAAATCGCCACCATTGATATCAATATCACCTTTCTTAATCGCTTTGAAATCGTAAAGATTGGTATCGCATAAATGAGACAGGGTAATATTTTGTGTAGCACGAAACATAGTTTCGATACGACCAGGAAACTTTTTATCCCAATCATTTAGCATCTCTTTAATCACTTGCCGTTGCAAATTAGGTTGGGAACCACAAAGATTACATGGGATGATAGGAAATTGCTTCATTTCAGCATATTTTGCAATGTCTTTTTCTTTACAATACGCAAGAGGTCGAATAATAATATGTTCACCAGAATCATTCATCAATTTAGGTGGCATAGCTTTAAGTTTTCCACCATAAAACATGTTTAGAAACAGTGTTTCTAAAATGTCATCACGATGATGTCCAAGTGCTATTTTGGTTGCACCAAGTTCGGTTGCGGTACGATATAAAATACCACGTCGAAGTCTAGAACATAGTGAACAGGTTGTTTTACCTTCTGGAATTTTTTCTTTGACGATTCCATAAGTATTTTCTTGAACAATTTTATATTCAATACCTAATGATTCAAGATATTGAGGTAAAACATGCTCAGGAAAGCCAGGTTGTTTTTGATCTAAGTTGACTGCGACTAATTCAAATTGCACTGGTGCACTGATTTTCAAATTAATAAGAATGTCTAGCAGTGTATAACTATCTTTTCCGCCTGATAAACAGACCATTATACGATCGCCTTCTTCGATCATATTAAAATCAGCGATTGCTTCACCAGTCAGACGTCGCAATCGTTTATGTAATTTATTTTGATTGTATGTATTCATCACGATTTAATAGATTATTCCGCACGACTCATATATCGGCGTTCTGCGATATGAATTTTAACTCTTTCGTGGTTATCAATATATTCCGGAACTTGAATGACAAGACCGGTAGACAATGTTGCAGGTTTTGTCCGTGCACTTGCTGAAGCACCTTTGATACTTGGCGAAGTTTCAATAATTTCTAGTTCAACTGTTTGTGGCAACTCTAAAGCAACAACTTCACTATCGGCCATTAAAACCTGAATACCATCCATGCCACCATCTGGAATAAATAGCAGTTCTTCTTCAATTTGATCTTTCTTAAAAATAAATGGCGTATAGTCTTCATTATCCATAAAAACATATTCGTCACCGTCAATATAAGAAAAGCTTACCGGACGTCGGAATAGTTCGATAGTATCTAAAATATCGTCACCTTTAAAACGTTCTTCGACTTTGCCACCAGATTTTACATCAGTAAAACGCATTTTATAAAGGGTGCTTGCTCCACGGGCACTAGGACTTTGAACATCAATTTCTTTCACCAATAATAGTTTGCCATTGTAGGTGACAGCATCACCACGTTTTATTTCATTTGCTTTAGCCATAATACTTTCTTCATGTTTAATTGAGTTAAAATTTAGCTCGCTATTTTACTCTTAACTTGCTATTGTCACCAATATATTTTATAAAACATAAACAAATTCCTTTAACTTAATGACTGATTCATTCAAATGCCGTAAAAATTGTGGTGCATGTTGTATTGCGCCATCAATTTCATCTGCTATGCCTTTTATGCCTAATGGTAAGCCTGCCGGGATTGCCTGTTTTCATTTAGATGAGAATTTTCAATGTAAATTATTTGGTAATACTAATAGACCTTTAGTCTGTGATCGTTTAAAACCTTGTTTTGAAATGTGTGGCCTAAATCGTGATCAAGCGATGGATTATTTAACCCAGTTAGAACAGTTAACTAGCAGCTAAGTATTGCTAATATTTAACATATCAGTTGTATTATTAGAATTATTTATCTCGCACATAATTTTTTTTGATACACTTCACCGCAATTTATCAGCTAATGATAAATATCCAAATAAATTATTTTAAATCAGTTATTAACCTATATATAAAGTATATTAGTTGGTAGCTAAGCGTATTTAGAATCTGTTTAACAAGAAGAAAATTGATATGAATAATAAATTAAAGCGTGATTTAAAAGCACGCCATTTAACGATGATAGCCATTGGTGGTTCCATTGGAACAGGGTTATTTGTTGCTTCAGGTGCTACTGTTGCGCAAGCAGGTCCTGGTGGTGCACTGCTTTCTTATACCATTATCGGCATCATGGTTTACTTTTTAATGACTAGCTTGGGGGAGCTTGCTGCTTATCTTCCGGTTTCTGGCACTTTTGCGACTTATGGGTCACGCTATGTAGATGAGGCTTTTGGTTTCGCAATTGGCTGGAATTATTGGTATAACTGGGCAATAACGGTTGCTGTTGACTTAGTCGCTGCACAGTTGGTGATCTCCTATTGGTTTGATGCAGGGGCTTATAGTTGGTTATGGAGTCTATTGTTCCTAAGTATTATTTTTTGCCTGAACTATGTTTCAGTAAAAGGTTTTGGTGAGGCAGAATTCTGGTTTTCATTAATTAAAGTCGTCACTGTAATTTTATTTATTGTAGTTGGTTTATTAATGATTATTGGCATTTTAAAAGGTGCTGAAAATGCTGGTTGGCAAAACTGGCAAGTTGGTGACGCTCCATTTGTTGGTGGTTTTGCATCAATGATTGGTGTTGCGATGGTCGTTGGCTTCTCATTCCAAGGTACTGAACTAATTGGTATCGCTGCGGGAGAATCGAAAGATCCAGAAAAAAACATTCCAAAAGCAATGAAGCAAGTTTTCTGGCGAATACTGTTATTTTATATTTTTGCAATTTTAGTCATTAGTTTAATCATTCCATATACTGATCCTAACTTACTACGTAATGATGAAACTGATATCAGTGTTAGTCCATTTACTCTAGTTTTTCAGCATGCAGGGTTATTATCTGCAGCAGCTATTATGAATGCGGTTATTTTAACTTCAGTACTTTCCGCTGGTAATTCAGGCTTATATGCTTCAACCCGCATGCTATATGCTTTAGCTAAAGAAGGTAAAGCACCAAAGATCTTCGGACGATTATCTTCATCAGGTGTACCTGATATGGCATTATTTGCGACAACATTAGTGGCTATGCTTTGCTTCTTAACCTCACTATACAAAGATCAGGAGGTTTATTTATGGCTACTTAATATGTCTGGTATGACAGGATTTATTGCATGGCTTGGTATTGCTATTAGCCATTATCGTTTTAGAAAAGGCTACATAACTCAAGGTCGTGATCTAAATAAATTACCATATCGTTCGAGTTGTTTCCCATTTGGTCCTATTTTTGCCTTTATACTTTGTTTGACGATAACATTAGGGCAAAATTATGAAGCATTTTTACAAGACACCATTGATTGGAACGGTGTCATTGCTACTTACATCGGTATTCCATTATTTCTTTCGATTTACTTTGGTTATAAAATCATTAAAAAGACTAAATGGATAAAGTATGATCAAATGGATTTTTCTCAATTGGATTAATTAGGTAATCACCTAAATTATTACTTGCACTTCCGTCGACTTTAGCCGACGGAATTGTATTAAAGAAGAGTAAATAACTAATTAACTTATTAGTTAATAATGTAAAACAACAAGCGTGATAACGATATTAACGACTACGGAATATGATACGTGCTTTTGAAAGATCGTAAGGTGTCATTTCTACCGTTACTTTATCACCAGTTAGAATTCGAATATAGTTCTTTCTCATCTTTCCAGAAATGTGTGCAGTAACAACATGACCGTTTTCAAGTTCAACACGAAACATCGTGTTTGGAAGAGTATCAAGAATAGTACCTTGCATTTCAATGTTATCTTCTTTTGCCATTGGGGCCTCTTAATATTAAATACAAATTAAATACACTCAAACCAACAAACATCATTCTCATTTTCTTTGCGGTTAACTAAAAAAGTGAATTAATCAAACTCAACTAAATTACCAAAATGTTTTTGGTCTAGTCAAAGTGATTGATTTGAGTATAAACACAGAACTACTATATTAAAATTATCTAAATATAGCGGCGAAATAATGCCGAAAAAACTCTCAGATGTAAAGTCATTTCTAACATTTCTTTGCTTTATAGAGCCTATTTTCATGTATATATTGCCAAACTTTAGGCGATAATAACTTTTCACAGCTTTGTTGATTATCAATATTGTGTCGGATTTCTGTCGCTGAAATTGCTTCAAGTGGTGTATTAGCAAAGTAAATATAGCCATTAGGACATTGATGTAATGCTTGACTATCTTTGGTTTGGTGTTCATGAATCCATTTTTGTAACTTGCTATCACTGGAAGTTTGAGCGTAACCTGGTCGCTTACATATTAGCAAATGACAATAATCGAGTAATTTTTGCCACTCTTTCCATGTTGGTAAACTAAGCAAAGAATCTTGTCCCATTATAAAAGCTAAACTTTGCTGAGTACCATTTTGTTGACGCCATGATTTGAGGGTATCAACAGTAAAAGAGGGTTGGTTAATTAGCTTTGGTTCTAATTCCCGAGTATCAATTGAAAATAAGGAATAATCCGCTATAGCCAACTTTAACATAGCTAAACGTTGCTCTGTATTCGCTTCAGGTTGTGGTTTATGAGGTGGAATACGGTTGGGTAACAGATTAATTTTAGTTAATCCTACTTCTTCGGCTAAGGCTAAAGCTGGACGTAAGTGCCCATAATGGATTGGATCAAAGGTTCCACCAAATAATGCCGTTAACACTTATTTAACCCCATAAACTGCATTGTTAAACTTAATAATGCATCCCAGATAGGTAAATCATTGTTATGTTTTAGGCTAATTTCAATTTCGGCTAATGTCGCTAGTACGGCAAATAAAGCTTTGATATCAAAACGATTTAAATAAGAGCTATACATGGTTCTTCTATTTTGCCAGACTCTATATTCATCAAAAACTTGACGATGTGATTTCTCGACCAAAGCTAATTTTAAATTGATCAATAAAATCAATTCACGTTGAACAATCCGCATCAATATTAATGGCTCAAAATCATTCATTTTAAGCTGTTGTAAAATATGGGTTGCACGTTTAGCTTTATTAGAAAGCATTGCATCAATCCAATGAAAAGGGGTAAATATTGCTGAATCATTAATATTTGATTCAACTTGCTCATAAGAAATAGTTTGATTGGGATAAAGCAAATTTAATTGTTCAATAAGTTGCGTTAATGCCAATAAATTACCTTCATAATAATAGCTAAGCAATTCAATCGCAGGAGATTCAATAGCTATTTGCATTTGTTGTAAATAGCTTTTGATCCATTGTGGTAATTGTGCTGCTTCAGGTGTTGAACAATTCACTACCACTAATTGGTCAGATAAAGCTTTATACCATGATGCATTTTCTTGGGTCTTAGTAATCTTAACCATACTAATTATCAAGCCAATATCAGGCGTCAACATTTCACATAATGTGTTTAACTTTGCTGCCACTGAAACATTTAGCACTCCTTCAGCAATATCTATACAGAGTAAAGTTTTGTTTGAGAATAGATTCATTGCTTGACAACTATCATACATTACCGACCAATCTGTTTGGCTATTGATTGTGAAAGAGAGTTGTTCGTCATATTGAGCTTGCTTGAAAGCTTTACGCAACTTAGTTTGTGCATAATGTTGCAAATAAGGATCGCTACCTAAAATTAAATAATAAGGCGATCCTAATTGCTGGATTATTTTTTCAGCACTAATTTTTATCATAACTAGTTGTTAATTAGTAGCATCAATTGATTTTAATTTACGGATGATCTGTGTAGCTGCTTGCTTATACATTTCATCCTCAATTAAATTTTGTTCTACGTTTTTAGCTAGTGCTGCAGCTGGATTATCAAAGAAGGTACGGAAAATACTAACTTTAATTGGATGAATTTGTTCGCCGGCAATGACTACTTGAGCTTGAACCGTCAATACTAACTGATATTCTGCAGCTTTACCATCTTGATAGATTGATATAGTGTTTTTATTCAACGAATCTTTGACTATATGTAATGTTGGATATTTGGCTTTGTCATTGGCATCAGTTAATGTCACTTCATTATCGCGCAACAACTCTTTAACGTTTCTTGACAATCGACCGAATGGATCACCGCTTACATAAGATAATGTCTTAAAGCGAGTTGGAACCTCCGGTTCATATTGTAAATGAAAACCGCATCCAGACAACAATATTGTCAATAACATCAAAGCCAAATATTTTTTCATTGGTATTATCACCTATATCTTATTTATCCAACATTATTAACCTACAACCAGATTCAATAGTTTACCTGGCACATAAATAACCTTATGAATTGTCATGTCAGTTAAATATTTTTGAATGTTTGGTTCTTGTTTCGCTTGTTCTACTACAAAATCTTGTTTGGCATCCGCAGGGACGGTAAATTTGCCACGCACTTTACCATTAATTTGTATAACAATTAATTTTTCATCTTCAACCATTGCCGATTCATCAGCAATAGGCCATGATGCATTATCAATGGTTTCACTGTGACCCAATGCTTGCCACATAACAAAACAAACATGAGGCATCATAGGATAAAGTAATCTGACAACTGCATTTAATGATTCATCCATTAACGCACGGTCTTGATCTGTATCTAGTGAAGCTTTTTGTAAGCGATTCATAAATTCCATTACTGCTGCAATTGCGGTATTGAAAGTTTGACGGCGACCAATATCATCACTGACTTTAGCAATCGTTTTATGTAGTTCACGGCGTAATGTTTTTTGTTCGGCTGTCAATTTGGATAGATCAAGAGCAGTTGCTTTACCAAGTTGAGCATGCTCATATACCAAACGCCATACACGTTTAATAAATCGATTAGCACCTTCCACACCAGATTCTTGCCATTCAAGTGTCATATCGGCCGGTGAGGCAAACATCATAAATAATCTAACGGTATCTGCACCATATTTTTCAACCATCTCTTGTGGATCGATACCATTATTTTTTGATTTAGACATCTTCGTCATACCAGCATGAACAAGTTCATTACCTTTGCTGTCTGTGGCTTTAGCAATACGACCTTTGTCATCACGTTCAATAGTGACTTCAGTTGGTGAAACCCAAATACGTTCATTGGTAGGGCTGGTGTAATAGAACGCATCAGCTAAAACCATACCTTGGCATAACAAGCGTTTGGCAGGTTCGTCTGATTTTACTAAACCAAAATCACGCATTAATTTATGGAAGAATCTAAAATAGAGTAAATGCATGATTGCATGTTCAATACCACCGACATACTGATCAACAGGCAACCAATAGTTTGCCGCATTTTCATCTAACATACCTTTGTCATAATGAGGGCAGGTGTAGCGTGCATAATACCAAGAAGATTCCATAAAGGTATCAAAAGTATCGGTTTCACGCAGTGCCGGTTGACCATTAACGGTAGTTTTTGCCCAATTTGGATCTGCTTTTATTGGACTAGTTATACCATTCATTTCAACATTTTCTGGTAAAATGACTGGCAGTTGATCTTCTGGTGTTGGGATTGTTGTGCCGTCTTCAAGTGTCACCATAGGAATTGGTGCACCCCAATAACGTTGACGAGAGACTCCCCAATCACGTAAACGATAATTTACTTTACGATTACCAATGCCTAATGCAATAAGTTTATCTGCGATAGCATTAAAAGCTTGTTCAAAATTAAGACCGTCAAATTCGCCAGAATTAAATAATTTACCGTGCTCGGTATAAGCTTGCTGTGATAGGTCAGGAGCTTGATCATCTTGTGTTAGAATAACTGGTTTAATTGGTAAATTATATTTTGATGCAAACTCATAATCACGTTCATCGTGACCAGGTACAGCCATTACAGCACCTGTGCCATATTCAATTAATACAAAGTTAGCAATCCAAACAGGAACTTTTGTACCGGTTAATGGATGAATGGCAAAAAATCCTGTTGCAATACCTTTCTTTTCCATTGTTGCCATGTCGGCTTCGGCAGTTTTAGTTGTTTTGCATTCAGCAATAAATTCAGCTATTTTTGGATTATTTTGTGCAGCTAATTGAGCAAGTGGATGTTCCGCAGCTACCGAAACAAAACTCACACCCATTAACGTATCAGGACGAGTAGTATAAACACGTAACTTATCGCTATAGTTTTCAACGGCAAAATCAAATTCTACCCCTTCAGAACGACCAATCCAGTTTCGTTGCATTGTTTTGACTTGTTCTGGCCAGCTTTCAAGGGTATCTAAATCATTCAATAACTCATCAGCATATTCAGTGATTTTGATAAACCATTGTGGAATTTCTTTACGTTCAACAGGTGTATTACAACGCCAACAACAACCCTCAACCACTTGTTCGTTAGCTAATACTGTCTGATCGTTTGGACACCAATTAACTGCTGAAGTTTTTTTATAAACTAAACCTTTTTCAAACAGTTTGGTAAAGAACCATTGTTCCCATTTGTAATATTCTGGACGGCAAGTTGTTACTTCACGATCCCAATCATAACCAAAACCAAGTAGCTGTAATTGCTTCTTCATGTAAGCAATATTTTCATAAGTCCATTTGGCTGGTGCAGTATTATTTTTAACTGCTGCCCCTTCAGCTGGTAAACCAAATGCATCCCAACCGATTGGTTGTAATACATTTTTACCATTCAAACGTTGATAACGTGAAATAGTATCACCGATAGTGTAATTTCGGACATGACCAAGATGTAAACGACCTGAAGGGTATGGAAGCATCGATAAACAGTAATACTTCTCTTTAGAGGGATCTTCGGTAACATGGAATGTTTTTTCTTCTTGCCAATGTTTTTGTACTTTGGCTTCAATTTCATCTGGGCGATATTGTTCTTGCATGACGAATTAATGTCCTATCTATTATTGCTAATAAAAATAATTTGCTAATTGTATTGGTTATTGAGGTGTTTTACAAACGTTATGTGAATTGTAAGATTGATTTATTAGGAATTAAAAGATGTAAAATAAATATAGCGTATTAGTAAAAAGCACAAAATAAAGCGAGCATAGCTCGCTTCGTAAATAACTAGCCGCCATTGAATACACTAGTAAACTTGGAAAAGAATGATTTTTGTTTTTCTTTTGGTATGTTTACCAAATTGGCCTGAATAAGTTGATCGACTTTTTGACTTTCATCAACTAAACCTAATTCATTATAAGCATTGCGCATTAATAATAGTGCGCTCTTAGTTGAATCAGTATCAGGGAATAAGGCTAACATTTGGGTGACACGATTAATTACTGCAACGTAGGCACCACGTTTAGTGTAATATTGCGATACTTTTAACTCATGACGAGCGATTCTATTTTTCAAAAATACTAAGCGCTTTTTGGCATCGGCTGCATAACTACTATTTGGAAAACTAGCTACCAAATAAGTAAAATCTTTAAATGCAGCTATAGCAAATTCAGGATCACGATCTGAACGATCGACATTAAACCAACCTTGAATTGTATTGTCATTTTGCGCCATATTAGAAATTCCGCGCATATAAATTACCCAATCGATATTTGGGTGCGTCGGATTTAATTTTAAAAAGCGGTCAATTGATGCAACGGCCAATGGATAATCCGCTGTTTTATAGTAGGCATAAATTAAATCTAATTGAACTTGTTGTGAATAAGGTCCAAATGGATAATTTTTATCTATAGCCTCTAAAACACTAATACTGGATTTGATATTTCCACTCTCAAGCTCTGTTTTAGCTTTATTGTGGAGCTCAATCTCTGGCACATTCTCAACATCATGCTTTGTACTTGTACAGCCAATTAGCATGCTACTTAAAGCGATAGCTAACATAGTTTGTAAACGCAATTTCATTCAGTTTTCAATCCAAAATATAATTAAACATTAAAGGCGATGATTGGTATATAATACTCTAAAACATAACAGCTTAAAATAGATAAATTACTCATGCACAAGTTAAAACTATCATCTGAAATCGAACAAACTCAGCTTGGAATGCGTTTGGATCAGGCTTTATCCGAGCTTTTTCCTGATTACTCAAGGTCTAGAATTAAAGAATGGATCATAAATAATAAAGTATTAGTGAATAATAATATTGTAAATAAACCCAAAGATAAAGTCCTTGGTGGTGAAAAAATATCCATTGAAGTTGAAATCGAAGAAGAAACTTATCACCAACCAGAAGATATAAAACTTAATATTGTTTATGAAGATGATGATATTTTAGTTATTAATAAACCACGTGATTTAGTTGTTCATCCTGGTGCTGGAAATCCAAATGGTACCGTATTGAATGCATTGCTTTATCACTACCCAGATATTTCTCGTGTTCCAAGAGCTGGCATTGTCCATCGTTTAGATAAAGATACCACAGGTTTAATGGTGGTTGCTAAAACCATTGAAGCGCAAACTCATTTAGTTGAATCATTACAGTTACGTGAAATAACTCGGGAATATGAAGCGGTTGCTATGGGAATTATTACCGCTGGTGGTACTGTAGATCAACCTATAACTCGCCATCCAACCAAACGAACCCATATGGCAGTTTTTCCAACCGGAAAACCAGCAGTAACCCATTATCGAGTAATGGAAAAATATCGGCTACATACCCGATTACGTTTAAGACTTGAAACAGGTCGAACCCATCAAATTCGTGTACATATGGCACATATTGCGCATCCATTAGTCGGTGATCCACTTTATGGTGGCCGACCAAGACCACCGAAAGGTGCTAGCGAATCATTTATCCAAACTTTGCGTGATTTTGATCGCCAAGCCTTACATGCCACTATGTTACGTTTATATCATCCAATTACTGGCGAGCTAATGGAATGGCATGCACCAATACCAGAGGATATGCAAAAATTAATACAAGAGTTACAATCAGATGCAGAACTTCATAAAGATGAGCTTGATTGGTAATAGTTATGATTAAATCAATTTATCCATATTGGCCAGCACCGACAAATATTCGTGCTTTTACTACAACTCGCATCGGTGGTGTGAGTTCTGCTCCGTTTGATTGCCTAAATTTAGGTTGCCGGACTGGTGATGATTTGAATGATATTGTTGAAAATCGTCGTCTTATAATTACTGCTGAAAAAATTCCTAGTGAACCTTATTGGTTAAATCAAACGCATGGTACAACCGTACTTGATATTTCAGAAATTCAATTACAGCCAGCAAGTGGATTGATTGGTAATAGTGAACGTTTTGAAGCTGATGGCTCATATACCCGGCAAGCCAATCAAGTAAGCGTCGTCTTAACAGCTGATTGTATGCCAGTACTATTTTGTTCAGTTGAGGGAAATCAAGTCGCTGCTGCCCATGCCGGCTGGCGTGGGCTTTGTCATGGTATTTTAGAAGAGACAGCTAAGAAGTTTTATTGTAAGGCTAGTGATATCATAGTTTGGCTTGGTCCCGCAATTGGCGCTACAAAATTTGAAGTAGGTGGCGAAGTGAAAAAGCAGTTTGAAGCTTACGATGCAAATGCGCATCAAGCATTTAAACTAATAGATGCCAAACAACAAAAATATTTAGCAGATCTTTATATGATTGCCAAACAGCGATTAAACTCAATCGGAATTAAGCAAATTTATGGTGGTAACTATTGTACCTATACTGAGCGAGATCTGTTTTATTCATATCGTCGAGAAAACAAGACCGGAAGAATGGCAACAATGATCTGGTTTGAGAAAAATTAAACCAGTGGTGACAATTATCATGCCCCTTGTTGTAAATTTAACCAAGATATCTACTTATTATCTTCTTCATTATGACTAATAAAGAGTGGAAAATTGATATGCCGGTTAATTCATTTCCCAATCAATATGATTAAACTCAAACCATGTATTGGCATAAGTTGAATGAACAAATATAAATTATAAACCGACTAAAACACGATTAAATATCACCAATAAAAATATTGGTTAATAATAACGCTATCTTTTTAAAGTTTAAAGCCTAACTTATGGATAAGGTTGATTTTTTATGTTTAGTTGTTAATCGTAAAAGATTACTCAATATTGGCAAATTTATGTGTTTGTAGGCTTAACATCCATTTATTATCAATACGTTTATGATTAATCTTACCTAACAACTCAATGGTATCAAACATATTCATCTCACCATTGACTTCGCAAGGTGACAAATAGTAACGTTTAGCTTGAATATGCTGCTCAATATAGTAACAAAAATCGATAAATCCCGTTTGTTTCTCTGCGACAATTCTTACTTCACTAGCTGTTGGTTGCACAATTTTATGATAACGACTTTTATAACAAAATTTCGGGCTCAATGCGATATAATCAATCAAAGGGTCGACCTTACCAAGTCCATTACTCTCAATAGCGATATAGTAGCCAGCTTGTTTTAAATGCGTTAATAATAAAGATAACTCTTTCACCATTGTTGGCTCGCCACCGGTGATAATAATATTGCTGCTTTTGTACTGCTTAATTTTTGTCAGTATTTGCTCTAACGTAAAACGTTGAAATTTGCGAAAATTAGTATCACACCAACTACAATTTAAATTACAGCCAGCAAAACGAATAAAAATAGCTGGCATACCAGTGTTATAACCTTCGCCTTGTAAAGATTCGAAGATTTCAACAATACGATATTCGATCATTTTTCGCTCCGATGATACTCACAATAAGAAGTAGGGGTTTCCCAAAGCTTAATCATCGATACAGGTAGAAATTGTGATAAGTGGTCAAAAATAAATTTACTCATTCCTTCTGCAGTAGTGCGACAAGGAAAAGCAAAAATTTTACGTTGCATTTTCTGCAAAAGCTCAGCTATTTGGCTTTCATTAGCATTATTTTGATTATAAAGATAAGCATGATCGAGTTGGTCGATAATTTGCTGTTTTACAATTGATTTTATTTCAGCATAATCCATTACCATATCAGCACTTGAACCGTTGGTAATAAGTTCATTGCTGATCTCGACTAACAAACGGTAGGTATGACCATGTAGGTTATGACATTTTCCATTATGCCCATCTAACATATGACAAGCATCAAACTGGAACTCTTTAGCAATTTTAAACATATTTCTTTCCTAGTTTTTTTTCGTGGGATGGATTACGAACCACGGTTAGCTAATCTAACAAAATAAAGTGGCTAATATAAAGGATAAAAGCTTGAGTGTCATCCAAATTTACTAAACATTTTTGCTTAAGTGCTGGTTTTTCAAACTACTTTATCTTTTATAAAGACGCGAGTAAAATATAAACGATTTTATTGCAAAAATTCGTCAAAAATATTGTTAATCAGCTCTTGAAATTTATTCTTCCACACTCATTTAGTGATTATGCAAATGGATTAGATGTGTTACACATTTAAACCAAATTTATTGCTTAGGAGATAAATAATATGAGGTTAGATAAACTCACTAACAAATTTCAACAAGCTTTAGCTGATGCGCAATCAATCGCATTAGGTAAAGATAATCAATATATAGAGCCCATTCATGTATTATCTGCCATGCTTAATCAAGAAGGCAGTGGGATTAATCCATTACTGGTGGCTTCAGGTGCAAATATTGCGACATTACAACAAGAATTAAATCAAGCAATTGAACGTTTACCCCAAGTTCAAGGCATTGGTGGTGAAGTTATTCCATCACAAGAATTAGTAAGAATTTTGAATCTATGTGACAAATTAGCGCAAAAAAATGGCGATAGCTATATTTCATCTGAATTATTCATACTAGCTGCATTAGATGAAAAAGGTAATTTAACCGATATTTTAAAGAGAGCAGGTGTCAGCAAAGACAAATTTAGCCAAGCAGTTAACCAAGTAAGAGGGAGTGATAACGTGAACGATCCTAATGCTGAAGATCAACGTGGTGCATTGAAAAAATATACCATTGATTTAACCGAAAGAGCCGAACAAGGCAAGCTTGATCCCGTCATTGGTCGTGATGAAGAGATTCGCCGAACCATTCAAGTATTGCAACGTCGAACTAAAAACAATCCAGTATTAATCGGTGAGCCAGGAGTTGGTAAAACAGCTATCGTAGAAGGTTTAGCACAACGTATTGTTAATCGTGAAGTGCCAGAAGGTTTACGTAACAAACGAGTATTATCATTAGATATGGGGGCATTAATTGCCGGTGCTAAATATCGTGGTGAATTTGAAGAACGCTTAAAAGCGGTACTTAAAGATATCGCCAAAGCCGAAGGTAGTATTATTCTCTTTATTGATGAAATACATACTATGGTCGGTGCTGGTAAAAGTGATGGAGCAATGGATGCTGGTAATATGTTAAAACCGGCATTAGCTCGAGGTGAGTTACACTGTGTTGGTGCCACCACGCTTGATGAATATCGTCAATATATCGAAAAAGATCCGGCATTAGAACGTCGTTTTCAAAAAGTATATGTAGCAGAACCGTCAGTTGAAGATACCATTGCAATATTGCGTGGTTTAAAAGAACGTTATGAACTGCATCATCATGTGCAAATTACCGATCCGGCAATTGTTGCAGCAGCAACCTTATCGCATCGTTATATCTCCGATCGTATGTTACCAGACAAAGCGATCGACTTAATTGATGAAGCAGCATCAAGTATCCGTATGCAAATGGACTCAAAACCAGAGTCATTGGATCGGCTTGAACGACGTATTATTCAGCTCAAACTTGAACAACAAGCGCTTAAGAAAGAGTCTGATGATGCCAGCAAAAAACGACTTGAGATGTTAAATGATGAACTTGCTGAAAAAGAAAAGGCTTATGCATCACTTGAAGAAGAGTGGAAATCAGAGAAGGCTGCGCTTTCGGGTACTCAAAATATCAAGGCCGAGTTGGAAAAGGCACGTACTGAAATAGAACAGGCTCGCCGAATGGGTGACTTAAACAAGATGTCCGAACTACAGTATGGCAAAATCCCAGAATTAGAGAAGAAACTGGCTGCAGCTACACAGCTAGAAGGTAAAACCATGAAGTTATTGCGTAACAAAGTTACCGATAACGAAATTGCTGAAGTTTTATCGAAAGCAACAGGTATTCCTGTATCGAGAATGCTAGAAAGTGAAAAAGAAAAACTGTTACATATGGAAGACGCCCTACATAAACGCGTTATTGGTCAAAATGAGGCGGTTGTTGCTGTGGCCAATGCTATTCGTCGTAGTCGAGCAGGGCTTTCTGATCCGAATAAACCGATTGGCTCCTTCTTATTCTTAGGACCAACAGGTGTTGGTAAAACTGAACTTTGTAAAGCATTGGCTAACTTTATGTTTGACAGTGAAGATGCTATGGTACGTATCGACATGTCTGAGTTTATGGAAAAACATTCTGTAGCTCGATTAATCGGTGCACCTCCTGGTTATGTTGGTTATGAAGAAGGAGGCTATCTCACAGAAGCAGTGAGACGACGACCATACTCTGTTATCTTACTCGATGAAGTCGAAAAAGCACATCCAGATGTTTTTAACATCTTATTACAAGTATTGGATGATGGACGATTAACTGATGGACAAGGTCGTACTGTTGATTTTCGTAATACAGTAATTATCATGACATCTAACTTAGGTTCTGATCTGATTCAAGGTCAAGTCGAACTGAGTTACGACGAGATGAAAGCGTTAGTCATGACTGTGGTAACTAAACACTTTAGACCGGAGTTTATCAATCGTATTGATGAAACAGTGGTATTCCATCCATTAGGACAAGAAAACATCAAAGCAATTGCGAAAATTCAATTAGCTCATGTTGAAAAACGTCTTGATGAGCGTGGATATGAAATGGATATCTCTGATGCTGCACTGGAACAATTAGCTAAAGTTGGTTTTGACCCAATTTATGGTGCAAGACCATTAAAACGTGCAATACAACAAGAAATTGAAAATCCATTGGCACAACAGATTTTATCTGGCAAATTAGTTCCAGGTAAAACGATTCATCTAGATTTGGATGATGGTAATATTGTTGCCAAACAGTAAAGCTACTCATTAATTGGTTGTCGAAAACACAACAATATTAATAAAACCAAAAGCCTGAAAATTGAAGTGACCCCATAAAGTTGGACACTTTGATTAAGCGGCTTGTAAGGCCTGATTTCGATATTCAACCGGAGTCAGGCCTTTTAATTTGGCTTTAATCCGTTTGGTGTTGTAGTATTCTATATATTCTTCTATTTTTTCAATCAATTCATCTGCATCTTCAAAGCATTGTCCATGATACATTTCTGATTTT
>NZ_NASN01000025.1:0-33379 GCF_002142015.1 Gilliamella sp. A7 | reverse complement strand
ATTCAATAATAAGTTACATTTTAGCGAGATACAGCTAATCAATGATATAAGAACTTATAAAAATAATTTATACCATGTTGAAGGGAAAGAATACATGCAATCCATAATAACTTTGATAAATTGTAGAATAAATTTTATCGATTTTATCTGCTGCAGATAATTGACTAATAAACTTAAATTAATGAAATTTGAACAGCCATTTCTTGTTGAAGGCAAAGTTCAAATTATTTACCATAAATGGCATGTTATATACATGCCATAAGAAGTTAAATATGTTAAAATGCCCGCCTGTTGTCATAATCTAAATTGGCAAATTTTTAAATTCTCGATAAATACCTCAATAAATTTTAAATTATTATAAATATTATGAATACATCATCCCCTACTATTGGATTTGTGAGCCTTGGTTGCCCTAAAAATTTAGTCGACTCAGAGCGAATTTTAACTGAATTACGTACACAGGGTTATCAAGTTGTACCTAGCTACGATAATGCAGATTTAGTTATTGTTAACACCTGTGGTTTTATTGATAGCGCAGTACAAGAATCATTAGAAGCCATTGGCGAAGCACTAAATGAAAATGGCAAAGTCATTGTGACTGGTTGTCTTGGCGCTAAAGAAGACCAAATTCGTGATGTACATCCTAAAGTTCTCGAAATATCAGGACCACACAGTTACGAGGCTGTACTTGAGCATGTTAATAAATATGCACCAAAACCTTCCTATAATCCGTTTACAAGTTTAGTGCCTGAACAAGGAATAAAACTAACACCAAAACATTATGCTTATTTGAAAATATCTGAAGGATGCAATCATAGTTGTTCATTCTGCATAATCCCTTCATTACGTGGAGAAATGATCAGTCGACCGATCGGTAATGTGCTTGATGAAGCAAAACGCTTGGTTGATGGTGGCGTGAAAGAATTATTAGTTATTGCCCAAGATACATCAGCTTATGGTATTGATATAAAAAACCGGACTAATTTTTGGAATGGCATGCCGTTAAAAACAGATATTCATACTCTTTGTGAACAATTATCTAGTCTTGGTATTTGGGTACGACTACATTATATGTATCCTTACCCTAGTGTGGATAATTTAATTCCTTTAATGGCTGATGGCAAAATCTTACCTTATTTAGATGTACCATTACAACATGCTAGCCCTACTGTATTAAAATCAATGAAGCGACCAGGTACAATTGAAAGAACACTTGAAAGAATTCATAAATGGCGAGATATTTGTCCAGAAATCACTCTACGTTCAACTTTTATTGTGGGTTATCCAGGCGAAACCGAACAAGATTTTGAATTACTACTTGATTTTTTATCTCAAGCACAATTAGATCGTGTCGGTTGTTTCCCATATAGCCCTGTAGAAGGCGCTGCAGCTAATCAATTAGCCAATCAGATACCTGAACATATAAAACAAGAACGTTTCCATCGTTTTATGCAATTACAACAGACAATCTCGACTCGTAAGCTACAAAACAAAATTGGTAAAACATTATCTGTCCTTATTGATGAAGTAGATGATGAAGGTGCAATTGGACGGAGTATGGCTGATGCACCAGAAATAGATGGTGTTGTCTATCTAAATGAAGAAAAAACAGTAAAAGTGGGCGATATTGTTCAGGTCAATATTGAACATTCAGATGAATACGATTTATGGGGAACTGTACAACAGTAAATATAATCAATGAAATTACATTATCGAAGTGAAATTAAAAATTTAATTACCTTGGCTATTCCAGTCATGATTGCCCAAATATCACAAACAGCAATAACGTTTGTTGATACAATTATGGCTGGCAATTACAGTAAAACAGCCTTATCTGGTGTCGCTATCGCGGTATCCATTTGGTTACCCACAGTTTTATTTGGGCAAGGGCTATTGACTGTATTAACCCCCATCATATCAAACTTAAATGGTGCAGCTAAACGTGAGCAAGTTGCCGATCATACACGACAAGGTGTGGTGATCGCATTAATTTTATCGGTGATCATAATGTTTACTCTATATCATTCAGATAAAATAATTGACTTAAGAAGCTCAGCAGATAATCCGATTGATCCTGACATGGTTGAAGTTGCTGTCTCTTTTTTACGTGCAATTATGTGGGGAGTGCCAGCTTTTCTTTTATTTTTAGTTTACCGCAATCAATGTGAAGGTTTATCTAACACAAAACCCGCCATGGTGATTATATTCATTGCTTTACTGGCCAATATTCCAATTAACTATGTCTTAATTTATGGTAAGTTAGGTTTCCCAGCTTATGGTGGTGTTGGTTGTGGTATTACTGCAGCAATAATTTTCTGGTTAATGTTTGGCTTGATCCGTGTATATACCTTAATTACCTCTAGCCAACGAGATATTAGGAAAACACCATTAACAAAACTTATTGATTTTTCAATCATCAAAAAAATAGTGGTGTTAGGAATGCCTTTAGCCCTTGCTTACTTTTTTGAAATGAGCTTATTTGCTGTCGTTGCCTTACTTATAGCTCCCCTAGGACAATTAACAGTGGCTGCACATCAAATTATCTTTACTATTAGTAGCTTAACATTTGCTATTCCATTATCTCTCGGTGTGGCGACCAGTATTCGTGTCGGTTATCTATTAGGAAAAGGTAAACCAAGTTTAGCTAAACAAACAGCGCTCATCAGTTTACTCATATCACTAGTCATTGCTGTTATTGTAGCGCTAATTTTAGTAGTATTTAGAACACCTATTATTACAATATTTACTAAAGAGACAGCGGTTATAGCTATTTGTCTACAACTCATCATCCTATTAGCTATTTACCAAGCTTCAGATTATTTACAAGTAGTGGCAAGTAATGTATTACGTGGTTATAAAGATACAAAAAGCATCTTTTTTATTACTTTATTGTCTTATTGGGTTGTTGGATTACCAGTTGGTTATATTCTAGGCTTAACAGATCTGGTAATGCAGCCAATTGGTGCTGCTGGATTTTGGATAGGGATTATATTAGGACTTGCTGTTGCTGCATTTCTGTTAATTGCGAGAATGGTTTATCTACAAAAGCAACCAACAGAAATAATATTAAAACGAGCTTCGCAATAATTTAATTAATATATCAAAGTAAATAAATAATTCAAATTATAGTCTTTTAATTTGATTAGATTAAAAAAGCCACCAATAAGGTGGCTTTTTACTATTAAAATAACTTTATTATTTTAATAAACTATTTGCTTGTTCTAGAACGTTTTCAACTGTGAAACCATATTTAGCAAATAATTGTTCTGCTGGACCTGACTCACCAAAACTAGTCATACCGATAATCTTACCATTCAGACCAACATATTTATACCAGTAGTCACTGATGCCAGCTTCAATAGCGACTCGTGCAGTGACTGACGATGGTAATACTGATTCTTTATAAGCTTGATCTTGTTTATCAAATGCATCGGTTGATGGCATTGAAACAACTCGTACTTTTTTACCTGCTTCAGTAAGTTTATGATAAGCCTCAACTGCTAGTTCGACTTCAGAACCAGTGGCAATTAAAATCAGTTCAGGAGTGCCATTACAATCATTTAAAATGTAGCCACCACGATAAACATTGGCTAATTGTTGTTCGGTGCGTTCTTGTTGTTTAAGATTTTGTCTAGAGAAAATTAACGCAGTTGGACCGTCTTTACGTTCAACAGCATATTGCCAAGCAATAGCAGATTCAACTTGGTCACAAGGACGCCAAGTACTTACGTTTGGTGTAACACGCAAGCTTGCCATTTGTTCTACAGGTTGGTGAGTTGGACCGTCCTCTCCTAAGCCAATTGAATCATGTGTGTAAACAAATAAAGAACGAATTTTCATTAATGCGGCCATACGGACTGCGTTACGAGCATACTCCATAAACATCAAGAAAGTTGCACCATAAGGAATAAAGCCGCCATGTAAAGCAATACCATTCATGATTGCAGACATACCAAATTCGCGGACACCATAATGAATGTAGTTACCATCTGGATTAGCTAAAATCTCTTTAGAGCCTGACCACATAGTTAAATTACTTGGTGCTAAGTCAGCTGAACCACCTAAAAATTCAGTTAACACTGGTGCAAAAGCTTCAATGGCATTTTGCGAAGCTTTACGGGTAGCAATTGTTGCTGGATTTGCTTGTAGCTTATTAACAAAATCTTTAGCAACTTGTTGCCAATTATTTGGTAAATCACCATCCATACGACGTTTGAATTCTTTTGCTAATTCTGGATAAGCTTTTGCATATGCATCAAAGCGAGCATTCCACTCATCTTCACGTTGTTTACCAGTAGCTTTTGCATCCCATGCATCATAATAATCTTTTGGAATTTCAAATGCAGGATATGACCAGCCTAGAGCTTTACGCGTTGCTTCTATTTCAGCATCGCCAAGTGGTGCGCCATGGCAATCATGACTTCCAGCTTTGTTTGGAGAACCAAAACCAATAACAGTCTTACACATTAATAATGATGGTTTATCAGTTACAGCTTGTGCTTGCTCGATAGCTTCAGCTAATGCCTTAGCATCATGACCGTCAATACCTTGGATTACATGCCAACCATATGCTTGAAAACGTTTAGCGGTATCGTCGGTAAACCAACCTTCAATTTCACCATCAATTGAAATACCATTATCATCATAAAAAGCAATTAATTTGCCTAATTTAAGTGTACCCGCTAATGAACATACTTCATGAGAAATCCCTTCCATCATACAGCCATCACCCATAAATACATAGGTATGGTGATCAACAATAGTATGAGCTGGTTTGTTAAATTGAGCAGCTAATGTTCTTTCAGCAATAGCCATACCGACAGCATTGGCAATACCTTGACCTAATGGGCCTGTTGTTGTTTCAATGCCCGGAAGATGTCCAAATTCTGGATGACCTGCGGTTTTAGCATTTAATTGACGAAAGTTTTTTATGTCATCAAGCGTTACGTTATAACCGGTCAAATGTAACAAGCTATAAATTAACATTGATGCATGACCATTTGATAATACAAATCGATCCCGATCAGCCCAATTAGGATTGGTAGGATTGTGTTTTAAAAATCCTCGCCAAAGGACTTCAGCCATGTCTGCCATCCCCATCGGCGCACCTGGATGGCCTGATTTCGCTTTTTGCACGCCATCCATGCTTAATGCTCTTATCGCATTGGCTAGTTCGCGGTGGGATAGTGTGGTTACATTCATGTTAATATTCTCCAAAAATATGTTTTAAATATTCATTGATTGTCTACAAGTAGCAGACAGATAAAACGCTTTCGTACCAAAACAAAAAAGGGGAATATATTCCCCCCTATTCTTTTAATTAAAGTAGTGCACTGATCATATCTTCTAGTTTACCCTGATCAACAGCGAATGCTCGTATGCCTTCCGCCAATTTTTCAACGGCCATAGCATCACTATTATGCTGCCATCTAAACTCAGCTTCAGTCATTAATGCTGGACGCTCAACTAAGGTTTGATTTGGATCTAATTTACGCACAACTGAGGCACTTGATTGTTGCATCTCAGATAATAAATTAGGCGAAATAGTTAAGCGATCACAACCAGCCAACGCTAAAATTTGATCAACTTGTCTAAAACTAGCCCCCATAACAATAGTTTTATAACCATGTTGTTTATAATAATTATAGATATTGCGTACTGATACTACACCAGGATCTTGGTCAGCGATATAAGGATCAATAGGCTTTTTGGCTTGATACCAATCATAAATACGACCAACAAATGGCGAAATTAGAAAAGCATTAATTTCAGCACAAGCACGCGCTTGAGCGAAAGAAAACAGTAAAGTTAAATTACAGTTAATCCCTTCTTTTTCTAAAACCTCAGCAGCTTTAATACCTTCCCATGTAGAAGCGATTTTAATCAGAATTTTTGATTTATCAATGCCTTTTTGTTTATAAAGCTCAACAATTCGGCGAGCTTTTTCAATACAGGCTTGGGTATCAAATGATAATCTTGCATCAACTTCAGTCGAGATTCGTCCTGGGATAGATTTTAAAATTTCTGCGCCAATATTTACCGCTACTTGGTCACAGGCATTAACCAATTGCTCGGCTTTACTACCACCTAGTTTTTTAGCTGTTTCAATAGCAGAATCAATTAAATAACGATATTGAGGAAGTTGAGCAGCTTTTAAAACAAGCGATGGATTAGTTGTTGCATCTTCAGGAGAAAACTGTTTAATTGAATCGATATCGCCAGTATCAGCAACCACTACGGTTAATTTTTTGAATTCATCTAATTGACTCATACTTCTATTTCCTCTACTACATGTTTTTTAAACATAGTTATAATAACATTTATTAAGTAATAAAACGACAAGGTTTCATCATTTCGGTTAAGGTCTTTTTGGCTAAAAATGAATAAGACCGATAAAACTACAATTGGATCTGAATAAACTATCGATTAAAACAAAAAACATTGATATTTCATAACCATTAACTAACTTTCTAGCACATAAAAATCAACAGGTAACTAATGTAACAAGTTGACTCTTGATGCTTGTTTAAGTATCTAATTCAATAGTTAGTCACTTTTTTAATTAAATTCAAACCAAAGACATCTTTTTATTACTTTTATCGGTTTTATGTATTTTTTTTAACACCAAAATGAACATAAGTTCATATTAATATCATTTGTAATTTTGAGATACAAATAAATTTAATTTTGTGACATAAGTCGCAAAAAAATAGCAAATAAAAGATAATTTAATTTTTAATGGCTGATAAAAAAGTGTATTCAACTCTAAAAAAAGCAAAAAGTTAAAATAATTTGGCAAAAATTAATCAAAGGTTAGATATTGATACTTTTGATACAATCAAATTAACCTTAGTCATTAATTGGTTGTATCAGATATTCTACTCAATCCATACATAGCTTGCATAAACGTCTAAATTACAACTTATACACGTTGAACACTGTTTTCCTGCACAAGTTAGTAAATCACGTTTAATTAATTTTATTAACCCTTTTTTAACCCAAAAATTCAGCATAGGTTCAACTGCGCTGGTAGACAAACGAAAGTGACGAGCCACATCTTGCAGATTTGCTCGTCCTTGTAACTGAATATAATCACGAACTGCGGTAATTAACATATCATTCAATATTTAACGTTAACCAATAATTTTATTCACAACAAGCTGAATGGTTATTGTGAGATCGTGGTTTTGGTAAGTAATATTGATTGAAGCAAGGTAAACGACCAAGTTTACGCATAACGATAACCATGAAAGTAATAAATCCTCCTATAGCTATCAACCAATAAGGCGCACATGAAGATTGACCTAATAAACTAAATTGGTAATAAATAGTCGCAGACAACCAACCTATAACAAAGGTCCAAATAGCTACAAATATCATCCATTTTAGCCCTGTTTCACGATAGATGGTGCCTAATGCTGCCGCACAAGGAGTATAAAGCAACACAAAAATAAGATAAGCAATAGCTGAAGATGATGTAACAAATGAACTACTTATTTTCGATACCGTAGCCGAGTCAACAGACAATTCATTTTGTAGACTGTTTTCATCTTGATTAATACTTGATAGACCTAGCGGATCAAAAATTGCGTTAGTTAAATCAATAAAATGATCTGGAATGGTTTCTAACGCTGACTTGATGCTATTATAAAAAGAAAAATGCTCCGGTTGTTCAGTTTGATGATCCATTGAATAGAGTGAATTTAAAGTTGCCACAACTGACTCTTTAGCAAATATCCCAGTAAAAATACCTACTGTCGCAGGCCAATTTTGCTTATCAATTCCCATAGGTGAAAATACAGGGGTAACTTTTTGTCCCATAACTGATAACACAGAGTGATTTGAATTTTCATTCCCAAATGAACCATCAGTTCCTAAGGAATTAAAGAAGCTAAGTACGGTTACCATAACGACAATGGCTTTTCCTGCTCGTAAAACAAAGCTTTTCAAACGTTGAAAAGTTATTCTCAACATACTTCGTAATGTCGGAATGCGATAAACAGGCATTTCCATAATAAATGGCGTTAATTTACCTTGTAACAGAGTACTTTTTAATATAAATCCCGTTAGCATCGCTACCAAAATACCTAGCAAATACAACATAAACACGATAATCGATGCATGATTAGGAAAAAATATCACAGCAAACAAGGCATAAATGGGTAATCGAGCACTGCAAGACATAAACGGAATTAAACAAATTGATAAGATACGATCACGAGGGCTATCAAGTGTCCTTGTTGCCATAATTGCTGGTACGCCACAACCAAAGCCCATTAACATAGGTACAAACGCTTTACCGGGTAAACCAATACATCGCATAAAACGATCAACAATCATCGCTGCTCGCGCTAAATAACCTGAATCTTCCAAAAAAGATAGCACAAAAAACATCGCCGTAATAACCGGTATAAAAGTCGATACCGTGGTGATGCCATTACCAACCCCATCAGCTAAAATAACCGTTAACCAAGTTGGTGTATCTAGCATATTTAAGAGATAAGTAAAGCCATTAACAAAAATGGTACTAAATATCCCTTCAAAAAAATCAACAAACACTGAACCAAAATTAATCGCAATAAAAAACATGCTATACATTGTGAGTAAAAAGAATGGAATACCAGTAAAACGCCCTAAAGCTAATTTATCCAATTTTTCAGTAAGATTAATATTGGCTTCTCTAGGCTTATCAATCACCATCTTGCAAACAGTATCAATCGTATCATAACGTGCACTTGCAAGTGCTACGTCAATCTGATTATCGAAATTGATAGACAATAAACAGCGACAAGCAGCTAACTTTTCGTTTTCTAAAAAATCCAAAGATTGATTTTCCCCATTAAGCAAGGCTTCAATTAACTGCCAACGATTAAATTGTTGTATCCGGCTGGTTGCAGGCAATTCGCCTAAATATCGGTTAAATACAGCTTGTGCATCACTACTTAACGTATCAATGGTTGGCATTGCAATCTTTAAATTCGATGTGCTAGCTTCAATTTGCTGATAAAATTTTGATAATCCGGTTTTTCTCGTAGATGAAATCGCAATAACCGGACAACCTAACGCTTTGGTTAATTTATCGATATTTAATCTTTCTCCCATAGCTTTAAGTGCATCAACCATATTAAGCACAATTATCATAGGTACTTGCATATCAATTAACTGAAATGTTAAATATAAACTACGTTGTAAATTTGTTGCATCAATAACATTAACTATTAAGCTATTGTTATCAGCTAATAGAAACTGCCGAGTAATAAATTCATCTTGAGCAATACCGATTGGATCTGACTCAACAGAGTAAGTTCCCGGTAAATCAACAATATCATAGTGGTTATTTTGATAAGCAAACGAACCAGATTTGTGCTCAACGGTTACCCCTGGCCAATTACCTACACGCTGTTTTGAACCAGTTAACAAATTAAATAATGTCGTTTTGCCACAATTGGGATTACCAACTAATGCAATTTTCATGCGACTACCTCAACTTCAATTGCAGCAGCTTCATGACGGCGTAAACACAGTAGAAAACCACGCAAATTAATTTCAATTGGATCACCTAATGGAGCGATTTGCATCACCGTCAACTTACATCCGGGTGTCATTCCCATAGCTAAAAGCTTTTGGCGAAAAGGCAAAGAGTCAGGTAACAGACGTTTAATAACAACTTCACGTCCTTGAGAAAGGCGATCAAGCGTAAATGCAGACATCATACTTCCTATCAAATAAGGTTGTATTTTAAAAAATGACAGTATTTTAAAAGATAATCATTCGCATTTTTAGCGTTTAACTGCGAGCAAATTGCAAAAAAAATCCAAAATAAGTGAAAATTATTGCATAGATAGGAAAAAACGAATAAAGAGTTGATGAAATAAATAAAATTAGTGATAAAAATACGCCAAAACCCCATCTCCTCAACTTTTTTTAATTGTGAAAAATGCTTTTGTTAAAATACCTTCAAAATGGTTTTTAAATTTTTATACAAATGCTTAACCGCCATGATTGGATGATGGAGCATCATTCTTGGCCCTGCATAACGCATAACTTCTTTAATCTTCTGTTTGTAATCTTTACGATAACAATGTTTCGGACATTTTTCGCAGGTGGTTTTCTTTTCACCAAATCGGCACATAGTTAAGCGTTGCATGGCGTATTGTAAGAGATCACTACATTCAGCACATAGTTGTTTTTTAGGAGTATGGTGTTTTTGGTGACAATATAGGTGTATCATCACTTCTACGGTAACTTTTTCTTGAGTTATTTTCGGACCAGTATTGTTTGCAACCATAATCAAATATATGCTAGTTAAAAAGATGATAGAATACAGAATTAGTTATTATGATCACAAGGATTTTGGTTAATGGCAAGAATTATCAATAAAGATACTATTGTTTGTATGTCACTTTCAGCAAGACCAAGTAATTTTGGTACTCGTTTTCACAATTTTTTATATGAAAAATTAGATTTAAATTATCTATATAAAGCTTTTACAACCAATAATTTAAAAGATGCTATTAATGGAATTAAAGCATTATCAATTCGTGGTTGTGCTATCTCAATGCCTTATAAACAAGCGTGCATTGAATTTATTGATGAATTAGATGTTTCGGTACAATCAATTCAAGCGGTTAATACTATTGTTAATACCGATCACTATTTGAAGGCCTACAACACTGATTATATTGCTGTGGAAAAATTAATTAAGGCTAATCATATCTGTAATAACACACCATTTGTTTTAAAAGGTAGTGGTGGTATGGCCAATGCTGTAATTGGAGCGTTTTACGATGCCGGTTTTAAACATGGCATAGTCTGTGCTAGAAATCAGCAAAAAGGGGAAGCTTTAGCTGAGCGTTATCATTACCAATGGCAAAAAGATGAATCTAACATTACACCGGAACAAGCAAAATTGATTATCAATGTGACGCCAATTGGTATGCAAGGCGGTAGCGAAGCGAACCAACTGGCATTTAGTGAAACAATAATTAATCATGCCGATATTGTTTTCGATGTTGTTGCCTTACCTGTTGAAACACCACTTATAAAATATGCCAAAAACTTAAATAAAACGATTATTTCTGGTGCTGATGTCGCCGTTTTACAAGCAGTTGAGCAATTTATTTTATATACTGGCGTTACCCCTAACGAAGAATTGATCCAACAAGCAGGTGAATTCGCCAGACAAGGTTAATCACAATATAAAATTACTCTAAAATGGATTTTTAAATGACCAGAATGTGAAGGTTAAGAACATTACAAAGAATTTATAATAGAATTAAGTTAACATGTTAAACAAGGACGTTTAACAAAATTGTAATTTGTCTAGAACAATAACCACTAACGAGTTAAAACTAAACGATAAAAAAGCCGCCATAAGCCAATCATTTTATGTTAGTAACTTGTGACAAATATTTTGACAAAACTTGTCTATACGAGAAAACAAAAGACGTTTTAGAAAATATTTCAGAATGATAATAGTGATTGATAAAATGGCCTTATTTAAACATATTTAGATCAAAGGCTAGAAACAACATAAAAAATTAAAATTCTCTCCCAAAAACAACAAAATTAAAAATTTTAGAAAAAGTTATAGATAAAAGTTTAAGCGTTTGGAAACTTGCTCAAATCTAACAATTTTGACGGTTAATAATTTAAATGATGGTTCAAAAAAAGTATTTAAAATCTTTAATAAGATCTTTACCTGCTTGATTAATATCAACCAAGTTAGGCATTGCTTTACGCCCTCTTTTCTGTTTTTTGACTGCTGCTATAGCTAGATTGGCAAACAATATCGTTTTCGCTAACGGCCAACCATAGCTGATACCATAAGTAAAAGCCCCTTGGAAAATATCATTTTCAGTGATGTTATCAGCCGTTTGTTTATTAAAGCCCGGGATTATCACAACTTGTTGACGATCCAGATATACGCAATCTTTATTATTCATACGAATAATAATTTTACCGTTAGTTAAATTGCGTAATTTTTTCAATGCATTTTTGATCTTATCGCTATCATGGAAAGTTTTTAATTTGACAAAAGCACTAGCAAATTGCTCTGTTACAATTAAATAATCAGCATGTTGAGCTAAGTACAGACTATTAGCTGATAGATTATCAACACTCATAATCACTTTGACTTTAGGCAAATGTTCAATTAAGTACTCACCCAATTCTGCCTCATAGCCATCAGCTAACATAACTATCTCGTGTTTATTTTCACTAATGGTCCGTATAAAGTGAGCTAATTTATTTTTTTCAGCTGTTGTCAATTTAGGAGGCTGTATTAAACGATGAGATATAATAGTATAGCTATTATTTTTCTCATCTACGGTGATAGCTTCTAATGGCGTGATCATTTTCTCTGAAAAGATAAATTGCCGTGTATTAACGCCAATATTAGCAAGTTCTGTCTCAATTTGATTGCCATAATTATCATTATTGAGATGACCAATATGATAAATATCTTCTCCCCATAGCGCTAATAAATATGCCGTATTAGCACACGATCCACCACCACAACGAACAAAATTATCTGAGGTAATTGAACCGTTTTGTTCCAAACTAGGTGAAGTGAAACACAATAAATCTAAACAAGCAAAACCAACGGTAAGTATTGTCATCATTTATCCTTAATAAATTATGTAATTTAAAAAAAACAAATATTGAAAATAAATTAACTTAGCGATTTTGAACGTAATTGTGCTATTGATTACTACTAAATAAGAGAGAAAAAAAAAGCAATAAGGGAAGTAATCTTATTGCTTCAAAATCATACAACAATGCCAACAAAGATCTTTTGGATATGAAAATCTAAACTTTGACAACTTGATCACTTAACTGTTCCAATTAAAGATCGGTTACATAATATGCTAATTAATACCATTTGATAAGTATTAAATGAATTTTTTTTGAAAAAAAACTATTACAATCATAGTAATAACTATTTTTTACTGACTTTTACCTATGATATATAATAATAATTTTTACATAATTTGATTTAACTTATGATATACATCTAAAAGCTTTTGATGCATAGCAAATTTATCCATTAGACTATTAGTTTCTGAAACTGAGTGTTCAAAATCAGTTAAACCAAAGAATTGCTTTTTCGCAGTTGCATACAACCACATTTCAGCTACACAAGTATTGCCATACATTCTATTAAAAGCAGGTAGATAATCATTAAATTGGTTCGCACCACGTTCAATAATAAAATTAACTAAGGTTTGTAAACAACGATAGGCATGATTACGTTCAGCACTAAAGATTGATTCATTCATTTCAATAGTCCAATCAATCCATGATTTAGCTTGAGGTAAATCCCCCGCCGCTAACGCCAACATAGCCTTTAATTCGCCAACTCTCAAAGTTAACCATGCATTATCTTTACCTGTTGCAATACCTAGTAATTCACGGACTCGAGCAAAATCATCTAAACCTTCCTCATCAAACTGCTCAATAATGGCTAGTAATTGCTTGTTAGTATGTTTTTGATAAGGAAGCGACAAAATCAGCTCACGAAGATGAATTGCCATATTGTTATTTGCTATTAACAGATCCTCTGGCGGATAAATTTCTGACATACCAACAGCTAAAATCCGACAAGCATAAACCCCAAGATGCTGATAATCCATTATTAATACTTCAATTTGGTAACGATCAAAAATCGCCATTAAGTTGGCAAACTCTTGCTCGGTTGTACCAGAAAAATCCCAATCAACAAATTCATAATCAGATTTTTTATTAAAAAGATCCCATGAAATTAAGCCACTAGAATCAATAAAATGCGTTTCTAAATTACTTAAATCAGCAACATCATCATTATCAAAACTTGGTGGTGAAAATACATCAAGATCGTTAAGACTTCGACCTTGTAGTAGTTCAGTCACCGTTCGTTCAAACGCTACGCCAAAATTAGGATGGGCGCCGAATGAAGCATAACAGGTACCATTTTTAGGGTTAAATAATACAACACAAATTACCGGAAATTCGCCAGCTAATGATGCATCAAAGCAGTAAATCGGAAAACCTTCCTTTTCAAGCGTTTCAATAGCAGCTAATACAGCTGGATAACGATTAATTACAGTTTCAGGTATTGTTGGCAAGCTAATTGCTTCAGCAATAATTTTGTTTTTAGTATAACGTTCAAATATTTCAGATAAGGCTTGAACTCGCGCCTCATTTGGGGTATTGCCTGCTGACATACCATTTGATGCATATAAGTTAGCAATTAAATTCACTGGTACATAAATGGTTTTGCCATCAGATTGTTGAACAAATGGCAAAGCACAAATACCTCGCTCACCATTGCTAGACTGTAAATCAATGAGATCCGTTGCCGTTAATTCCTGATCAGGATCATAAAAATTCAGTAACTTTTGTGATAATAAACCTTTGGGTAAACGATTGTCATCAGGAATTGCAAACCATTTTTCCGATGGATAGTGAACAAATTCACTATTAGCGACTTTATCACCTAAATAAAAGTCAGAAAAAAAGTAGTTAGTTGAAAGTCTCTCAAAATATTCACCTAAAGCAGAAGCTAACGCCGCTTTTTTACTGGCACCCTTGCCATTAGCAAAGCATAGTGGACATTTTGTATTTTGAATATGTACCGACCAAACATTAGGAACTGGATTGAGCCAAGATGCCTCTTCAACGGCCAAATCATATTTATCTAGTTGTTGTCTAAAATAGTTAATGGAATCTTCAAGTGCTGCATCTTTACCGGGAATAAATGTTTTCATATTGAATTTTTTTAAAACCTTTTTAAAAATAACGTTGATTTATGGATTTATTTGCTATTAAATGTATCGGTTTTTTGATCAAAGTCAAAGTAATTAAATAAGTAAAACTTAATTAAGGAAATAAAATGAAAAAAATTATAAATACTGATGGTCTATCTTTCAAAGACTTTTTCTTTTTCGACAAAATGTTTACTCCGGCATTTTTAACTGTAATATATTGGATAAGTTTAGTTTTTATAGCAATTTCAGGACTATTCGTTATATTCACCAGCGCTTTATTAATACGTTATAGTTTTGGTTCAGCACTACTAGGTATACTAAGCGGCATTATAGCCATCGTTGGCGGTGCTATATTTACCCGTATCGGATATGAATTAATTTGCGTTCTATTCAATATTAACCGAAATATCGAAAAATTAGCTTTGACTAAATCAACTGACGATAATGAATTGGCTAAATCAACTGACGATAATGAATAAATATTACGCTAAAAAAGTGGGGGAATAACCCCCCACTATAAAAATATTACCATGTTTTATTGATAAATCTTTAAACTAGGGATTATTCTTTCGCATTTAATGGCCATCTCGGTTTAACTTCAATGGCTAGATCGGCAAATTGTGATGCTTTAAGATGAATCATACCGGCATAAGCTATCATCGCACCATTATCAGTACAAAATTCTAATCGAGGATAATAAACTTGTCCTTTACGTTGAGTCATAAGTTTGGCAAGTTGACGACGTAAAGTTTTATTAGCACTCACTCCACCAGCAATAACCAAACGATTAAAACCAGTTTGCTCTAAAGCTCGACGAGACTTTATTAACAAAGTATCAACTAAAGCATCTTCAAAAGCTTTGGCTATATCCGCTCTGGTTTGTTCGTCAAGCTCCTGATCTTGGCTCTGTTGATGGATGGTATTTGCAGCGGCTGTTTTAAGTCCTGAAAAGCTAAAATCTAAGCCAGGTCTATCAGTCATCGGTCGGGGAAAACGGAACCGTGTGGCATCACCAAGTTCAGCTAATCTCGATAATTTGGCTCCCCCGGGATAATCAAGCCCTAACAATTTAGCAGTTTTATCAAATGCTTCTCCTGCTGCATCATCAATTGACTCACCAAGTAATTGATATTGGCCCACTCCAGTTACTTTTATTAACTGAGTATGTCCGCCTGACACTAATAAAGCCACAAAGGGGAACTCAGGTGGGTTATCTTCTAGCATAGGAGCTAACAAGTGGCCTTCCATATGATGAACCGCAACGGCTGGTACATCCCAAGCATACGCCAGTGATCGTCCAATAGAGGCACCAACCATTAAAGCGCCAATCAAACCAGGGCCTGCTGTATACGCCACTCCATCAATATCACTGGCACTTAAATTAGCCTCTTGCAGCGCAGCTTGTATCAATGGCACCGTTTTACGAATGTGATCTCGAGAAGCCAGTTCAGGCACAACTCCGCCATAATCGGCGTGTAATTTAATTTGTGAATAAAGTTGATTAGCAATAAGTCCTTGCTTGTCATCATAAATGGCAATACCAGTTTCATCACACGATGTTTCAATACCTAAAATCTTCATTAATGTTTACTCACTAAATCGGCAAGATCATCTTCACTCCAAAGATCTTGTTCACTCAGCTCTTTATCCACAATACGATGTTCCTCAGCTGCCCAATCGCCTAAGTCAATTAATTGACAGCGTTTACTACAAAATGGTCGAAAGAAACTCTTTTCAGACCATTCGACATTTTTTTGACAGGTTGGACACTTTACAATAGTAACTGTATTTTTATTCATCTAAACACTCTTAAATTAATTGGGCTAACAACATGCAAGTTCAAATTCAATTGCATCAATATTACTATTATCGCCACCATAAAGGGGTAAAAAACGAATACTATAACGAGACATATGACCAGAAACTTGTGGATAAACATTTTTCTCGAAAGCAACACGAATTCGAATCAAATTAACATCACCATTAGTTTCTTGAAAAAAATTATTGGTACAAGTAAAAGTTTTAAATTCACCTAATTGCCTAATAAACTGTAAACATGCTTTTAACGTTTCATCCAGTATCGCAATATTCTGTAACCAGTTATCAACCTGCATATTACGTTTTTCTTGTGGTTGATTTAACCACAAATGGAAAGATGGTAAATCAAAGCTACAACATCCACCAGGAATCATCAAACGTTGACGAATTGCCATGATAAATCGATCATCTTTTAATGATTGTCCCAAACGTGAACTCGAATTAAATTTAGTCAAAAAAAGATCATATTTGTTAATCATGTTACCAAGCAATTCTTTATCAACACCATCAATATCAATCCAAGAAAGTAGTCTTTGTTTTTGCGATTCAATCTCTTTGATTAAATCCCCTTTGACATCATTTCGTTCAATAATTTCTAATAATTCAGATAAAGCATGAAAAAACAATAAAGCATTATTTTGCTCAAAATGGTGATGCGTATTTAATTGATTAAGTAAAAATTCAAGCCGTAACCAAGTACGCATTTTTTCATTTAATGGATGTTCAAAAACAATGTTATTCATAGCTATTCTTAACTTTAGAGTTATGCAAATATTGTTTATGTAAATCATCTATTTGCATTTTTAATGACGCCAAATTACCGTCATTAATAATAATATCATCAGCAAATGCCAAACGATCGCTTAATGAAATTTGTGAATCAATCATTCTCTTGGCTAATGATTCACTGATTTTATCACGATCAATTAGGCGCCCTAATTGTAATGCCTCTGGAGTATCAATTATTAACACCCGATCAGCTAATCGATGTAGATTATTTTCAATTAATAATGGTACGACCCAAATAATATATGGTGCTGTTTGTTTTGCAATTTGCTGTTGGGTTTCTTGTGCAATAATCGGATGTAATAAATTGTTTAACCATAACCGTTCATGATCATTATTAAAAATAATTTCTCTTAATTGACTTCGATCTAACTCACCATTTTCTAACAAGATCTCTTGACTAAAATGTTTTACAATTTGCGTTAATGCAGATGATCCTACAGCAACCACTTGTCGAGCAATTACATCCGCATCAATAATCGGTACACCTAATTGTGCAAATAGATTGGCAATGGTACTTTTACCACTGGCAATGCCTCCACTAAGTGCAACAATATAAGACATATATTACTTCCAACAAATAATCATTTTAGAATAATTATATCATACAACTATTCAACAGAATACATGGCAATAAACGGCTAATTAAGTCATTAAATTTACGTTATATATAACTTTATTACTAATATATATTGCTTTTAGCATAATATTATTTTGTAAAATAGTTTTATGAAACTTTCCCATACTATTATATGATTTATATCGAAAATCTAACTTTTTATTGGCACTTTTATCCACTATTCATAAAAAAAATAGATAAAACAGTTGTTTTGTTTTTTTAGCTGTATATAATCACATGTATCTGTATATAAAAACAGGAATTCGCCATGAGGCCATTAACCGAACGCCAACAACAAATTTATGATTTAATAAAAGAAAATATTCAAACCACCGGAATGCCACCAACTAGAGCAGAAATAGCTCAAAAATTAGGCTTTCGTTCAGCTAATGCAGCTGAAGAACACCTTAAAGCTTTAGCTAAAAAAGGGGCTATCGAAATGATTGCCGGTTCATCACGTGGAATTCGTTTGTTATTAGAACAACCTGATGATAGCAATGAATTTGAAGGTTTACCACTAATTGGTAAGGTCGCTGCAGGCTCACCAATCTTAGCGCAAGAACATATCGAAAGCCATTACCAAGTATCGCCAAGTTTATTTAAACCTCAAGCCGATTTTTTATTAAGAGTTGAGGGTATGTCGATGAAAGATATTGGTATATTAGATGGTGATTTATTAGCAGTTCACAAAACGCAAAATGTTAAAAATGGCCAAGTTGTTGTCGCGCGAATTGATGATGAAGTAACTGTTAAAAGATTATCGCAAAAAGGTCGTCACGTTAAATTATTAGCTGAAAATGCTGAGTTTGATCCAATTGATGTCGACTTAGAACAACAAAGTTTTGCGATTGAAGGAATTGCTGTTGGTATTATTCGTAATGGTTCATGGATGTAAATTTAAAGATAGTATAGAATACTAAGTACTATTGCTTAGGAGTTAACCATATGTGGCTATTTTGGTTGTATGAATCATTGGGATTTGTTGGCGTTATACTATTAATTTTTGCTTATTGCCATTTCAGTAAAAAAGGTTTTTGGTCTTTCTTATGGCGTAATTTGAAATGGGTCGCATGGAGCGTTGTTGGTGTTTGGCTATTAATTGCTATACTTTGCCGGGGCGATTTATATAATGCAGCCCGTTGTTATTTCCGTGGCGAAAGTATGCATGCAAATACCAAATACTCAATCTTTTGGAGTGAATGTCAAATCGAAACAACAAATGGTAGTTATTTACCTATTGATCGTACTCGTGCATTACCAGGTTCAAAAGATCATGACAGCAATGATAATGGAATTCCTGCTGATAATTTAATTAATTAGTTTAATTCAAATATCTACAGGCAATATTGAATATTGCCTGTTACTATTTTAACAAGTCTTTGAATTAGTAACATTCATATAAAACAAGTAATGTTTTTCAAGTTGTCTAAAACCAAAAATCAAAACAAAACTTACACATAAATAGATCACCGCCGCAATACCAAAAGCATGGAACGGTTGATAAGTTTCGGCATAGATATCACGTGCGATTTTCATCACATCTTGAACCGTTACCGTAAAAGCTAAAGCTGTCGAATGCAACATAAAAATGACTTCATTACTATAAGCTGGTAATGCAATTCGGAAAGCTCTGGGTAAAATAATGTATCGATATAATTGGCAACGGTTAAAACCAAGTGCCGTAGCTGCTTCAATTTCACCAGTAGGAACGTTGCGAATAGCACCAGCAAAAACCTCTGTAGTATAAGCACAAGTATTTAAAGCAAAGGCTAAAATTGTACAATTTAATCCACTTTGGAAAAAGTCATTTAAAGATTGATGTTGATTAACAAAACTTAATGTATATATACCCGTGTAGATAATTAATAACTGTACATATAATGGCGTTCCACGAAAAACATAAGTAAATAGCCAAATAGGCCATTTTATAAAAAAATATTTTGAATTACGGCCAACCGCTAACACTAATGCAAATAATCCACCTAAAGATACGGATAAAATCAAGATCCACAAGGTCATTGCTAACCCAGTAATATGATAGCCATCTGACCATAATAGTGCTTTCCAATAATCTTGAAGGATTTCTAACATAACATTGCTCGTTTATAATTTAGCTTTAGTGATACCGGCGGAATAATGCTTTTCAAGCCACCATAAAATAATATTTGAAATAGAGGTGAAAAATAGATAAAAAGCGCCAGCTATAAGTGCAAAAAATAGCGGTTGATATGTTGCTTCACCAGCTGTTTTGGTTGCTTTGACAAGGTCAAACAATCCCAATAATGATACTAATGCTGTTGCTTTTAAAATCACTAACCAATTATTAGCAATGCCAGGTAAAGCAAAACGCATCATTAATGGAAACCTGACATATATAAAGGTTTGGCATTTATTCATACCTAATGCAGTTGCAGCGTCAATTAATGTTTTTGGAACAGCTTGAAATGCACCGCGAAACGTCTCAGTAAAATAGGCACCATAAATAAAACCTAACGTAATGATGCCTGCCACAAATGGATCAATTTCTAGCATATCTATATCAAAAAAATCGGTAATATTATTTAATAAAAATTGAAGGCCAAAAAAGATCAACATCATTAAAACCAAATCAGGCACACCGCGAATCAATGATGTATAAGCCTGACAAGCTAGTCTTAATACTGACCTTTTTGATAGTTTACCGAGTGCACAAATAACGCCAATAATAATGGCAAGAATTAGCGAAAAAATCGCTAATTCAATAGTGATCAAGGTACCTTGTAATATTAGAGAACGATAACCTTGCATGAACTATTTTTTATTACTATAAACGTTAAAGTCAAAATATTTGTCATTTATTTTTTGATAGGTACCGTCATTTAAAATTTCAACTAATGCTTTATTGAAAGCTTCACGCAGTTCATCATCTTTTTTACGGAATCCTAAACCGACACCAACATCAAAATAACCTTTATCGCTTAATATTTCTCCGGCAAAAGCGAAATCTTTTCCTTGTGGTTGTTTTAAAAATGCATAACTTCCCGTCACTTCATCTTGTAATGCGGCATCTAAACGACCTGCAACTAAATCAGAGAATACCTGTAATTGATTTTGATATGGCACAATGATAACGCCATTTGGACGCCATTTGTCATTAACAAAGTGTTCCTGTGAAGTACCTTGTTCAACGCCTACTCTTTTGCCTTTTAATGACTCAACATTTGGTAATAAATTAGCACCTTGTTTAGTAATTAATCGAGAATTGGTAAGAAAAATTTCATCTGAGAAAGCAATTTGTTTTTTGCGTTTTTCAGTCATCATTAATGATGATGAAATCATATCTATTTTACGTGACAATAAAGAAGGAATTAATGCATCGAAATCAGTCGATTGAAATTCACACTTAATATTAGCTTTTTCACAAAGTGCTTTGGTAATTTCAATATTAAAACCTGTAATTTCACCATTTTTATCTATAAAATCAAATGGAGCATAAGATGTATCCGAACCAACTTTGATTGATTCTGGTAATTTAGCATCACTCAAGCAAGCACAACTTAGCAATGCTAACGCCGATACCACTTTAAATAAGTTATTCATGTTTTCATTCCACAATAATTTTTGAAGGCATAATATAACGTTTTCTTAAATTAATTTATAATAAAAAAAAATTATCAGTCTGTCTGATTTGTTTATGCCGTGATTATAATTACAGCCAGTTAAATTAATAGATAATATAAAGTTAATTCTATTTTAAATAAGATAGATAGTTAAAACAGTAAGCTACTAATTTAAATAATTATTATCGTCATACTTATTTGCTTTCGCTAAAGATAACAATATAGTATCCTTACTATTATTATGACAACTCAATTCAAACACTAAACAACGTGCATTCATTTATCCTATCCTTACGCAAAGTTTTTTATAGCAGTAATTTACTGTTTAGTATTCGTATGCTGGTTAGTTTGACTGGATCTACATTAGTACCATGGTACTTTGATTCAGTACCATTAGTGATCCCACTCACATTGGGAGTCGTTGCAGCTGGATTGACAGAGATCGATACACGGTTATTAAGCCGTTGTATTAATATATTATTAACACTAATTTGTTTTGCAATTGCGACATTTTCGGTCGAATTTCTATTCAATGATCCACTATTGTTTATTATTGGCTTAGTTAGCTCAACGTTTCTATTTATTATGCTTGGTTCATTGGGGCAACGTTATGGTGTTATTGCCTTTGGCTCCTTGTTAATTGCAGCTTATACCATGCTCGGACATAATTTATTTGCTGATAATTACACTCTTCCTTGTTTTTTATTGTTAGGTGCACTTTGGTATAACCTTGTTTCACTAATTGAATCAATTGTGCAACCTATCCGCACGACACAACAAACTTTAGCCAATTGTTTTATAAAATTAAGTTTTTATCTTGATGCAAAAGCAGCAATGTTCGATCCTGATGAAACAGATGGGTTTAAGCGACAAACTCTTGAGCTAACGACCTGTAATACTCAGGTTATTAATGTATTCAATGATGCTAAACGTTCATTATTTAATCGACTAAAAGGTTTTCGTGGACAAGGCTATATTAGAAAGATGCTTAGTTACTATTTTGTCGCTCAAGATATTCATGAACGAGCCAGTTCATCACATGGCGATTATAAAGCGTTAAGCCAACATTTTAAACATAGTGATCTTTTATTTCGCTTTGCCAGAATCTTAAATTTACAAGCTAAAGCCTGTGCTAAATTGGCTCTGTCAATTAAGTTAAATCAAACTTACCAACATGATCCATTATTTGCTCGCTACTTTGCCTATCTTGAAGAAGCAATAGATGAATATCAACAACAAAATAAGGCTAATTTATTACTCATCAAATCCTTACAAAATTTATATCAAAATCTGCTAGCGATCGATTTATTATTAGCCCATATCGATACAGAACAACATTTATCGAAAATCCAAGATGATAACCAATTAATTGATGAAGAACTCACCCGTTTTCATGATATTTTTGCCAGAATTAAGCAAAACTTAACCATCAAATCGTCACTCTTTCGACATGCTATTCGTATGAGTATTGTGTTATTTGTTGGATATATGGTGATTTATTTTTCTAACCTTTCACATGGTTATTGGATTATTTTAACCAGCTTATTTGTTTGCCAACCAAACTATTCAACTACGAAATATCGCTTAAAATTGCGTGTTTTTGGTACTATTTTAGGAATAATTGCCGGTATTCCTTTAACTTACTTGTTTCCTAGTATTGAAGCGCAATTAGTATTGATCATTATAACTGGATGGTTATTTTTCCTATTCAAAAACTCACAATATGCTTATGCCACTGCCTTTATTACCTTATTAGTATTTTTCAGTTTTAGTTTAATCGGTGAAAGCAGTATCTCTGTTGCTATTTCACGCATTATAGCTACCTTAATTGGCTGTTTTATTGCTTGGTTTGCGGTAAGTTTTATCTGGCCTGATTGGAAGTTTAGAAATTTACCTAAATTACTTGATCGAGTTTGTCACGAAGATAGCCACTATTTAGCAGTAATAGGTAGTCAATATGTCTCCGGTAAAACTAATGATCCCAAATACCGTGTCGCGCGACGCGCGGCTCATGATAGTAATGCAGATTTATCTTCCTTAATCAGCTTAATGACTAAAGAGCCACATGTTAAACAAGATGTGATTGACCAAGGTTTTAGATTATTGACCCTTAATCACACTTTAATCAGTTATCTATCCACTTTGGGAGCACATCGCGATAAAAGTATTTCACCGCATACTTTGGAAATTTTTGATGATATATCGGTTTATATAATTACTATGCTAAGTGACCAAAAAATCGATTCTGAATATCAACCATTGAAAAAAGTGGTTGCTGATTATATTGAATCACTATCAACCAATGATGACCAAAGCAATAATGATCTACTGGTTATGCAGCAATTAGCCTTAATCTTAGATATATTGCCTGAAATAATTTCTCTTATTTGTGAATTGAATAATAAGACTGCTTAATAGGATTGTTTTAAATACCATTAATAAAGACAGCATTATATGTTTGTATATTTTTATCAAACCACTCAATAATCTGGTTAATCATCTGAGAGAGGTTAACTTTGTATTCGGCAAATTTTATGACCATATCTTGTCGCCAATCTTCATCGAAAATGAATTGAAAATCATACAAATCGGTTTTTAACTCGTAGAAATTCTCTGCTTGTTCAAGTTTATTATTCAACGTTTGCAATACAGGTCTGATATGAGACCATTGTTGATTACTCACTTCGGTTGTTCCCCAATGACCAAAGTTCTGATAGTTAGGTAGATGATTAAAAAATATACCTTCAATAAAACTAAATGCACTTTCAGCTAAATATTTTGACGTTTTACTTCTACGTTCATCTTTAAAAGTAGGTAAAGCAAACTCAAAAGTAAGTCCACTCATCTCCTCTTGCCATGATTGCAAATTAAAATTTATCATAAACTGTTGTTATCTTTTGCAATGAAATAAACAACGTTGTATTAATGCAATTTCTTCAATATAACTATTAAATCAGACAACTTGTAAAAAATATTGAGGAGTCTATGCCATCATAATATTATTTGTGAATGATTTTAGAAAGTTACCTTCTATGTTATTAATTAAAAACTCAATAACAAAATGATTAGCTAAACTATTTTTTGGGGTTGTAATTATTTTATTAGTTGGCGTTAGTTGATTTTAGTTTATTCCTCATTTTCTATTATTACAATTGGCAATTGATAGTGGTCTTCATTCATGAAATGACAAAGATAAGCAGTTTGTAGAATATGCTTAATTTTGATTGGTGGGTTTTGCGTTAGTTTGTTTAAAGTGTGGCTTAGAATATTTAAACCAAGAGTGTCACATTAGTATTGTAATTTTTTCTCGAACGCTTTGCTGTGGTTTATTACTGTCATCAAAATAAGCAAGAAGAACAAAACTAGGACAACCTAGTAAACTATAAACCTGTTTATCATATTCATTAGAAGTATTAGATTTTATTAATTTATTTAGATCATCAAGAACCATGGGATCTTTGCCATATAATATATAATGACAAATCCGTTCAGGCATTGATGGTTCTAAATCATGTAAACCAGTAAAACAATCAAGAATGACCTGTTCCATCAGTTCTCGGTTATTTTTTACCATATTAATTTATCCTGCCAATTAGGATCAAAACCATTCGATGCGTCAGCTACCGCCATATAATTAGCGTAACCTTCGGCTAATAACACTTTTGGTAGATTATCTAGTGCAATTGCACTTTCTATAAAACCTGGTGTTTTGCTGAAATAAAGGTTATACAGCACGACAGGAATATTTTCCTCTGGTAGCATACTACCACTAAAGTCAATATTGATATAAAGTTTATAATTGGCAAAATATTTATAATAACCATAAAAACTGCCTCCATCTTTGATATCACCATGTCTATAACCTAATTTAGTTAAAATACCTCGTATAGTGAAACTATCTGTTAACCAACCTAGTCGATCATTAATAATACCGTCGTCAATTTTACTAATGTCAGGTAATGGATGGTTAAACTGATCAAATAACTGATTGAGTTTGTGATGTTTAAAATACACTTGCCATTGTGCAATATCCGTACTGGACATTAATGCTGAATGGGCTAGTGTAATAATGTGATTTTGATCAACGAAGATTTCATCGTTTTGATTAGTCACTAAACGACTATTTTCCGTTGGTCTAAAACTATTAACGATATGGCCACTTTTATCTAATTGTAACCAAACTAAACCTTGAATTAATCGACCTACAACTGGATGATGCTGTAAATATTTTTGCCAATCTTCTATTCTCCATTGCCGCTGGGCACACATGGCTTCGTAAAAACGGCTACTTTGCATAGTCAGTAATTGGCTAAACTCTTTTTTACTGTTGTTGAACAGTTTTTTTGCCTCTTTGACAAGTTCAGGATTTTCGCTGTTACGTGCTTCAGGTAATGCTTTAAGCTTTTCTCCCTCAGCATTTTTTAATTGCCATTTAAATTTATCATCCAAACTAGCAATAAAAATATGCTCACCATAATCAAGAATTAACAAGCCATTATCATCTAAACCTGCGGTCGATATGGTACGATCAGCCAGTTCATCAGTACTCCAACCACTACGCTTAGCAATATGTTCTACTAAATTTCTGGCCTTGTCTTGAATTGAAGCTGTACGATATCGACGTGCTAATGATAATAACAGTTGAATGATAAAAGGATCGTTACTGTACGCCATAGGTTCTAGTATCGCTTCGATCTGAGCTCGCCGTTGAGAATGCTCTCTCATAAAACGGGTTATTAATGATACAGCAACCTGCCCTTTAATACCGCTTGTTAAAGATAGTATCCCTTTGGCTTTAATGGCTGAACCTAGATAATTGGCCAGTATTTCATTTTTAATTTCGTCAAAAACTTGTTCATAAGTAATATTATTATAATGAGGATAGTGCTTTGGATAACGTTGATAAGCTCTCATATATTGTTGTAGACGTTTATCAGCTAATGAACTCGCTTGCGCTTCTGCTTCCTCGATCGTTGGCATTAAGGTATCTTGTTGGATAAAGCTTTGTAAAATAAATTCGCCTAATTGTTGTTGGCTTTGTTTACTTAATAATTGAGTATAAGTGATGAATAGCGGATGACTAGGATCTTTTAATTTAAATGCTAAACAGATCCACCACTCAGTAATTTGAGGATCAACTTTATCACTATTTTGCCAAGTCAAAGTGGGTATTAAGTTAAAATCAAACCAATCAAAATCAGCTGACTTTTTGCCTTTCAAACCTTTTTGAGCTGCAGTCAATAATTGTTTCGCGGTTAAATATCGACTAATGTCTTCATCCATTTTTTCCAATGCGATTAATATTGCTGCTTGCACTATTTCACGCTTCTCTTTTTTCAAAGCTACAATTAAGGCTTCAATGGAATTTTTATTGCCTAGTTCTGCTAACCATTCAGCAGCAGCAAGACGAACTTCTTGTTTAGCCGATGATAAAGCTTGTTCAACTTGATTATGTATATTTGGGATTGCGCTTAGCACATCCTGTGCAGCGTGACGAATTTGTTTAGGTTCATCTAAAGCTAATTCAAATAGGTAAGTTACATATTTAACTGGAATAATTGGAAAAAGGGTTAATATTTTTATCGCATTGATTCTATCAACATAAGAGTCGAACCAGTATTTTTGTTGGCGAGCAAATCCTAATACTTCGTCCAATAAAAATTCATTCTCAGCAAAAAAAGCCCATAATTTGTATGGTTCAGTTTCATAAACATCATGAAAAATATCACTGGTTAAAAATGGTATTGCGATAATATGTTGAATATGTTTAATGGATTGAATACCTTTATAGTAGTTTAACTTTTCAAAGATATCGGCGATTTGTCGAAGATCAAAATTTCTTATTACATCATATTTTCTATATATATTTAGAAAACAATATTCACTATTCATATTAGTAGGACCTTCAACTAATATAGTCGCACGAAGTAAGTGAAATAAAGTAAACTCAGGTAAATTTTGTAATCTTTTTTTTCTCAACAAAAATCGAAAATCGATATTTTTTTTGATTTTTTTTACTAATATTGAATGTTCTATTTTACCATTCAAATATTCAAAGATATTATCTAAATCTTTGCTGGTAGTTTTTTTCAATAATTGATAACGTTCTTGCAAATGAACCCACGGCAAACCATTTTTTTGATTATTTTCAATCTCTTTTTGTGCATCCTTTTTACACTCGATCAAAAATTCTTGAAAATTTTGCTGTAACAAATCACGAGCACTTATTGACAATGGCGTGTCAATAAGAGGTTCAAAACCAGGAATAACTAAATCAGATTGTCGTTTAACCGTATTGGCACTTTCCAATCGTGTTAAAGCACTTTCAATCGCAGTAATTACCGTTTTATTGGTTTCGTCTGCCAATGCTTGTTTTAAAATTATAGGATCAGCAACAATTCTAGTTAGTAAGACAGCCGCATTACTACGTTGCTTAACTGAACCAGATGTTAAAAAAGATTGTAACTGAATTTGAATAATATCACTTGGTAAGCTAAACAGAATTTCAGTAGCTAATTGATTGATCTGCTTATTAGTATTTAATGCCTGCATGGTAATAAAATCAGCCAAAGGCAATTGAAGTTCCATATGCTTTTGAATATATTTTAACTGATCTATTTGCCCTAAGATCGCTAACCCTTGAGTCGGTAGTTGCTTAAATAATGTTATATGCTTCTGAATATAGGGCAATAAACCATTTATCATAAAAAAGTATTTGAAGTGGCTATGAGATAGAACGCTAATATTTTGCCGATCAAAGATTGCAAACAGTAAGTTTTCGCCTAAACCTATTTGTTCAATTTCAAGTAATTGATGTAATTGCTGAATTGTCCAACTTTCACGTTGATCAATTTTTTCTTCGTTTTCATAATAAGTTGGTAACGTGGTAATAAGTCCATCATATAACAGATAGATGAACCATGTTGGTAATTTCTCACTAGACACTTTAACGAAAGGTAAATGGTCACATAAGGTCGCAAAGACGCGAGCAAAGCGAATTATTTGTTCTGGCGAAAAAGTTCCAGTCCAACGGCGATAAAACTCAAGACGAGCTTGTTCTGCTTCATGAGTTTTACTAAAAGTAGCAACGCTATAAAGTTCACAAGGCCTGCGCATATATTCATAGATTTTATAAGCTGTTTTAGAAGTTTGACATAATTTATCAAAATCGCCCAACACCTCTAGTTCATCACCTTGTAAAATATATTGGCTAATACGGGATGGTAAGCTTTGATCCTGTACGCTTAATGGTTCAAAAATAGTCTTAATTAATTGTTCAGGTGATAATTGTTCTATTTTTTTCATATTCCTTGTTCTCACATAAAACATCAAAACTTTGGCAGACCTTTGCAACAGTATTGTGCATTATATTTATTCGCTAATTGTTCCAATTGAATTTTGTCATATCAATAAACATTAAATGATGCAAATAAATACAAATTATGTTGTAAAATAATGCACCGTGAATAACTATAATGATATATATGTATTACTGCATTTAACGACAATCCATCCATATCTTTATCTCGATAACCACATAACCGCAAAAGCAATCAAGAATGCTCTGTTTCGCAGGTTCTGGTCTCTTTTTACCATATTAATTTATCTTGCCAATTAGGATCAAAACCACTACTAGCATTTGCAACAGCCATATAATTAGCGTAACCTTCGGCTAATAACACTTTTGGCAGTTTATCAAGCGCGATTGCGCTATCTTTGAAACCTTTTTTATTGCTGAAATAAAGGTTATAGAGTACTGCTGGGATATTTTCTTCAGGTAGCATGCTGCCACTAAATTCAATATTGATATTAAGATTTAAACTGTCAAAGTATTTATAGTAACCATAAAAATATCCGCCATCTTCAGCATTATCACGCTCGTAACCTAATTTCTTTAAAACATCACGTAAGGTAAAACTATCCGTTAACCAGCCTAAACGGTCATCAATAATACCATCTTTAAATTTGTTCATATCGGGTAATAGAGCACTAAACTGCTCAAATAATGGGTTTACTTTGTAATCTTTAAGATGCGCTTGCCATTTTGCTGTATCATCACTTGATAGTAACGCTGAATGGGCTACGGTAATAAAGTGATTTTGATCAAGTAAGATTTCTTCATCTTGATTCGTTATTAAACAGCCATTCTCAGTTGGTCTAAAACTATTTACAATCTGACCATTATTGTCTAATTGCAACCACACTAAACGTTGAATCAATCGTCCTACAATTGGATGGGGTTGCAGATATTTTTGCCAATCGTCCACTCGCCATTGACGCTCGGCACACATGGCTTCGTAAAAACGGCTTATTTGCATAGTGAGTAATTGATTTAGTTCTTTTTTACTGTTGCTGAACTGTTTTTTTGCTTCTTTGACTAGTTCAAGATTTTCGCTTTTACGTGCTTCAGGTAATGCTTTGATCTTTTCTCCATCAGCATTTTTTAATTGCCACTTAAATTTATCATCTAAACTAGCAATAAAGGTACGCTCACCGTAATCAAGAATTAACAAGCCATTATCATCTAACCCTGCTGTCGATATGGTGCGATCAGCCAGTTCATCAGTAGTCCAGCTTAAGCGGTGGGCAATGCTTTCTACTAAGTGTCTGGCTTTTTCTTGAATGGATGCCATACGATAACGACGCGCTAATGATAATAATAGTTGAATGATCATAGGATCATTACTGTTTGCCAGTGGGTCAAGCATTGCTTCAATTTGAGCTCGACGTTGGTAATGATTTTTCATAAAACTACTTAAGAGTGACACAGCAACCTGACCTTCAATACCACAAGTTAAAGCTAACATTCCTTTTGCTTTAATGGCTGAGCCAAGATAGGTTGCTAATGTCTCTTTTTTGATTTCGTCAAAAACCTGCTCATAAGTAATATTTTTATAGTGAGGATAAAGATCCGGATAACGTTTATAATCTGCAATATATTGTCGCAATCGCATATTAGCTTCTAAATCGGCTTTGCCTTCTGCTTCTTCCAGTGATGGATTTAGCGTATCTTGTTTAATGAAACTTTGTAAAATAAATTCGCCTAATTGTCGCTGACTTTGGATGCTTAATAATTGATTATAAATAGTTAATAGCGGATTAGCCGGATCTTTTAATTTGACCGCTAAACAGATCCACCACTCAATAATCTGTGAATCAACTTTATCACCATTTTGCCAAGTTAACTTTGGTATTAAGTTAAAATCAAACCATTCAAAATCAGCCGTTTTTTTACTTTTTAAACCTTTTTGGGCATCATCCAATAACTTTTTCGGGGTTAAACGCTGACTAATATCTTCACCAATTTTTTCCAGCGCCACCAATATTGCTGCTTGGACTGTTTCGCGTTTCTCTTTTTTTAGCGCAACATTTAGCGCTTTAATCGAGCTTTTTTGTCCTAACTCGCCCAACCAATTAGCTGCGGCAATACGCACCTCGAATTTTGAAGAGGATAAAGCTTGTTCAACTTGATTATGTATATTGGGGATCCGCTTTAAGGCGTTTTGCGCAGCATAACGTACCGGCTTACTTTCACCTAAAGCTAATTCAAATAGGTAAGCAACATATTTCGTTGGAATCGTTGGAAAGAGTTGTAATATTTTTATGACACAAACTTTATCTAAACGATTAAGGACTTGTGGAGGAGCGAAACCTAATGCCTGATCAATTAAAAAATCATTTTCAGCAAAAAAAGCCCATAATTTGTATGGTTCATTTTCATAAATATCATGATAAAAATCACTGCTTAAAAACTGTAAAGCAATTTCATATTCAACCTCTGGATAGAAATTGAGTTTTACTATGACATCCGCTATCTGTCTTAGATCGAAGTTTTTGACAATATCATAACGATTGTATATATATTCAAAACAATAATACCCATCGGAACCTTTAAGTAATTCATTGATTCGCAGTAAGTGAAATAAAGTAAATTCAGGTAAATTTACAAGTCGATTTTTAGTAACTAAAAAGTCAAAATCAACATTCTTATCAAATTCTTGCAATAATACTGAGCGTTCGATTTTACCATTCAAATATTCAAAGATATTATCCAGCGACTTTGATGTCACCGTTTGTAACGGTTTATAACGGTCTTGATGATAGGTAAATGATCTTTTATTTTTTTTGCTTACCTCTAGCTCATCTTCCATCAATGTTTTACGTTCAGTAAGGAACTCATCAAAATTTTGCTGTATAACATCTCGAGCAGTTATCGGCAATGGCGTGTCAACAAGTGGTTCAAAACTAGGAATAACTAACTCAGCTTGCTGTTTGGCGGCATTGGCCGTTTCTATTCTCGATAAAGCATTTTCAAGGGTAGCAATAACTGTTTTATTAGTCTCATTAGCTAAAGCTTGCTGTAAAATTGTCGGTTCAGAAATGATTCGGGAGAGTAATATAGTTGCATTAGCACGCTCCTTAGCAGAGCTTGAAGTTAAAAAGTGTTGTAATTGAGGTTGAACAAGCTCCTCTGGTAAGTTAAGTAGTATTTCTGTGGCTAATTTACTCACCTGTTTACAAGTATTTAACGCCTGCATGGCAATAAAATCAACTAGTTGCAACTGAAGTTCTGGATATCGGTAAATGTAATTAAGTTGTTCTATTTGTCCTAAAGGCGCTAAACCGAGTGAGGGGAGTTGCTTAAATAATTCAATGCGTTCTTGAATATAAGTTAATAATCCATTTAACTGAGTGAAATATTGAAAATCAGGCAAATAACTTTCAAAAATATTTTGACGGTCAAAAATCGCGAACAGTAACTTTTCACCTAATTCTGTCTGTTCAATTTCAAGAAATTGGTGTAATTGTTGGATTGACCAATTTTCACGTCCCTCAATCTTATCTTTGTTTTCGCTATAAGAGGGTAAAGTAGTAATCAGTCCATCATATAGCAAATACATAAGCCAAGAAGGAATTTGTTCGCTTATGCGTTTAATATGACTTAAATGATCAAATAAAATAGCAGAAAATCGGGCAAATCGAATGATTTGTTCTGGTGTATAGGCATCCGTCCAAAGCTTATAAAAATTAATGCGTGCTTTTTGCAACGGATGAATCTTTTGATAATTATATGAACTATAAAAGGCAGCTGGTGCTCGCAATAATGCATGAATTTTATCTACATTAGCTGACTTTTGACATAGTTCCTCAAAATCGGCCAACACATCAATTTCATCACCATGCAAGATATATTGTGTGACCCGTTCTGGTAAAGATTTGTCCAGTTCACTTAATGGGTTAACGATAGTGGTAATTAACTGTTTAGATACATTTGAGCTTATTGATAATTGTTCTGTTTTTTGCATATTCCGTTATTCTCTATTTAAAGATCAAATCGTTGGCATACCTTTACAACCGCATAGTTTACATAGTTTGCTGTAACAGTTATTCGTTAATTATCTTAATTTTTGCTATTCAAATAAACATAAAACTATCTAAATCAATACACATAATTTTTTAAATGCTTAATAAGCTAATTGGGAATTATCGAAAAATGGTTACGAGCTAGAATTTTATATTTCTTATTATCTTTAGTTTTATTTAATAAATTTATTTTTCATTTATGGTTCATTCTTTCCTTAAAATATACTATTCACAACAAAACAGTGACCACAATAATTTTAAACTATTATTAATTTGATTAATAATTACTGATTTAATTTTGAACTAAAAAGACTGTTTTTTCCAAATCATTTTTTATCAGAATAAAAAGCAATCAATTAAGCGACTAACGTTTAATCCAAGCTCTTAGTTGTTCTATATATTCGTTAGAATTAAAAAATATATTTAATACTTGATTGGTAATATTT